>JBGSUP010000548.1:0-2837 GCA_041753485.1 Akkermansiaceae bacterium | reverse complement strand
GAATGAGGCGTCGCGCATGATCTGGTATTCGCGATCGGTTAGCGTCTGGATCGGCGCGACGGTGATCGAGTCGCCGGTGTGGACGCCCATGGGGTCGAGGTTTTCGATCGAGCAGATGACCACGCAGTTGTCCTTGCAGTCGCGCATGACCTCCATCTCGAACTCTTTCCAGCCGAGCAGGGATTCTTCGATGAGGACCTCACTAACAGGCGAGAGGTCCAAGCCGCGGGTGATGATTTCTTCGAACTCGTCGCGGTTGTAGGCGATGCCGCCGCCTTGCCCGCCGAGGGTGAAGGCGGGGCGGATGATGAGCGGGAAGCGGCCGATTTGTTCGGAAACTTTTTTTGCTTCCTCCATCGTGTGGGCGACGCCGGAGAGCGGCAGGTCGAGCCCGATTTTGAGCATGGCTTCCTTGAACCGGAGGCGGTCCTCGCCCTTGTCAATGGCGTCGGCATTGGCGCCGATCATCCGGACCTTGTGTTTGTCGAGCACGCCGGATTTGAACAGCGACATCGAGGTGTTGAGCGCCGTCTGGCCGCCGAGCGTGGGCAGCAGCGCGTCGGGCTGCTCGCGGATGATGATTTTCTCTACCACTTCCGGCGTAATCGGCTCGATGTAGGTGCGATGGGCGAATTCCGGATCGGTCATGATGGTGGCCGGATTCGAGTTCACGAGCACCACTTCGTAGCCTTCCTCCTTGAGCGCCTTGCACGCCTGAACTCCGGAATAGTCGAATTCGCAGCCTTGGCCGATGACGATGGGGCCGGAGCCGATGACGAGAATTTTGTGGATCGAGGTGTCTTTGGGCATGGTGGGAGGCTGGTTTCCGGCGCGCCGTGGCGGCTAAATTGGACGGGGTTTGGCAGGGAATTTCCCGCTTGTAAAGGGCCGGATTCGAAACGCCGGAGATCCCTCGCCATCCGGCGTTCCACCGTTGGGAAAAGCAGCCGTCAGCGCCTCTGCATGCCCGGCGGCAGCCAGCCTTTCGGCATCGGCCGGGTAGGTGGTTCCGTGGCAGCGGGCTGACCTACGGCACCCGCAGTCGGGGTGGGGAGTGCCTTCACCTGGGTTTCGACGCGCCGCCGGATTTCGCTTTCGGCGGGCAGGCCGACGAACTGGTCCACCAGCCGCCCACCGCTGAAGATTCGCACGTCCGGGATGCTGCGGACCCCCTCTGCGGCGGCGAGTTCGCGGTTCTGATCGACGTTGACTTTGCCGACGACAACGAGGCCGCGGTGTTCACTGACAATTTGCTGGAGAATGGGCGCAAGCTGGCGGCAGGGTCCGCACCAATCGGCGTGGAAATCGACGATGACGAGCTTGCCGCTTTGCAGGCGGAACGAATCGTAGCCTCCCTGCGGAATTTCGGAAATCCATGCGTTGGCTTGGGCATGCTCCGTGGATCCGGGTTTTTTGGCGAGGCGTGCGGCAAGGCCGCGTGCCTTTTCGCAGGACGAAAGGGTGCAAAGCACGGCCAGCAGCAGCAAGAGCGTTGGTTTCACAAGCGTGCGGGATTCTCAGGTGGCGGCGCGGCGGCCTTGCCGGCTGGCAGCATGCCTTTGACCTCAGGCCGCCAATCCTTGCCAACACGTTTGAGGCCACGAAGGATTTCCTCCACCTTGCGCTCGATCTGGAAGTAGGGCCAGAGCCCCTGAAAAGCGAAAGCCTCCTGATCGCCAGCCATCATGCAGACCTGGGGTGCGCGTGCCACGCCGCGGGCTTTCGCGGCAGCGGGGTTGGCGGTGACGTCCACGCGCGTCACAAAAACCTGCTGGTGGTATTTGCTGCCGACCTTGTCCAAGCTGTCGGCGATTTGCTCACTCTCCGGATTGCCGGGTTGGTGATAGTGGATGATTTCCAGCTCATATCCGGCAGCCACTTCCGTCCTGGGCGGGGGGGCGGGATCGTCTTTTTGGTAAAACCAGACGCCTGCCACGATCCCCATGGAAAGCAGAAGGATGAAAATCCGGCGGATCCAGGCGGCTCGTTCCTCGTGCGTCATTCCATGGATTTTCATTAAAGAACCCAAAATATCAATTCAAATGTAGCACATCGATAGTGGAGCGGTTCGGGAGATTCTGGCACTTCAATTGCCGTCGAAGACCACGCGGAACCCGAGATCCGGGCGGCGCAGCAAGCGGTCGGACGTCCACTCGCGGGTGAGTGCGTTGCTGCCGGGTTTGAGAAAGGAACCGCCGATGATGACCCACTTGCGCTCGCCGAGCGGATTGGCGGGATTGGCGGCGGGCCGGCGCGTCCATTCGCAAGCGGACCCTGCCAAACCGGTGATGCCATTCGGGGTGCGATCCTTGGTTTCGCTCGTGACTGGAAGCCACTCGCCGGGCGGGATGGCGGCTGCCACCTCGACTTCCCCGCGCAGCGCGGCAAACCATTCCTCCTGGGTCGGCAGTCGCGCTTGTTTCCACTCGGCATAGGCGGCGGCATCCCACCAGTCCACGCCGACCACGGGCGAGTCCAAGGTCACCGGCCGTTGGTTCCAGGTTCCATTGGCCTTCGCCGCGGTGAACAAGGCCTGCCAATCATCCGGCAGGTGCGAAGTTTTTTCCGGTGGCTGGTCTTCGTGATCGAAGGTGCGCTCGCGCTGGTCCTTGGCGAGGGTTTCGAGGATGTCGAGAAACGCGGCGAATTGGCCGATGGTCACCTCGTGTGGAGAGATCCGGAATGCCGCCAGTTCCTCGCGGGTGCCATCCGGCGTCGGGTGCCTGCCTGCCGGAATGAGGATCGTTTCCGGCAAATTCACGCGCGCCGGCGGGCTCACCTTCTCCGGCCGCAGCTGCAGGGCGATCGCCAAAACGACCAGCAAGGCCAGCCCGCAC
>JBGSUP010000547.1:0-2049 GCA_041753485.1 Akkermansiaceae bacterium | reverse complement strand
CAGGAAATCCAGGCCTTGGGGACGCGCGGAATGACGCGCACGACCAGGGTGCCCGGCAGGTGGCGTTCCACCCGGGCGTCGGTGATGGACGGCAGGGCTTCGAGTTTGCCGATCGCGGCGTCCACGTCGATGTCGAAGAGGCTTGGGCAGGCATTGAGATCGATGCCGGTGGCGGCGGCCACGCCGAGTTCGTCGATCACCGGGTTGGGGTTGAGATCGATCACCTGGAGGCGGAAATCCGGATTCTGATAGAACGCCTTGCGCACGCCCTGCCAGACGCCCCAGCCGATGCCGGCTAGCACGGCGAGCACGCAGGCGAGCTTGGCGAGTTTTCCGGCGAAGCTGAGAAAGCCGAACCAGGCGATGCGCGGTGACATGACACGCACTTCGAGCACGCTCTGGCGGGTGTGGCGGCGGTTGCGGGTGGTTTTACGTTTCATGGTGGCGGGCGGATTTTCCAGGATCTGCCTGTTTTCGCAACCGATACGATTGTTCGGCGATCATTCTGCAAAGCTCGGGAAAGGAGATGCCGCTGGCGGCGGCGGCCTTGGGCAGCAGGCTGGTTGTGGTCATGCCGGGGATGGTGTTGGCCTCCAGCACGAACGGCCGGTTTCGCGCATCGAGCAAAACATCCACCCGGGAGTAGATTTCGACGCCGAGGGAGCGGTGGGCGGCGAGCGCGGCCTGCTGGACGGCGCGGGTCGTCTCCTCATCCAGATCCGCCGGGCAGATGTATTGGCTGCCTTTCGCGCCGGAGAGCCATGGATACGTGGTGGCCATGTCATACACGCCCTCCGGCGGGATGATGTGGACGATGGGCAGCGCGGTGTCGTTGAGGATGCCGACGGTGAGTTCCATGCCTGCGATGAATTCCTCCACGAGGATGTCATTGCCATATTTCGCGGCATCCGCCATGGCGGCTTCGGCCCGGGATTGCTCATGAACAATGTGCACGCCCACACTCGATCCCTCGCGCGGCGGCTTGACGACGAATGGCGCGGCAAATGACGGCAGCTTCGGGCCTGCGGAGGCATCGATGATTTCCGCGCGTGGTGTGGGCACTCCGGCGGCGGCGAAGGCGGCTTTCGCGAGATTCTTGTCGAAGGCGCGGCGGCTGCTGTGCACGCCCGCGCCGGTGTAGGGGATGCCCATGTCTTCCAGAACCTGCTGGAGTTGGCCGTCCTCGCCGAAGGTGCCGTGGATCACGTTGAACGCGAGGCCGGTGCCCGGCGGGAGCTCGATGCGGGTGCCGGTGACATCCACCGGTCCCGCATCCAGGCCGAGGCCGCGGAGCGCGGTGAGCACGGCGTTTCCGGATGCGAGTGAAACCTGCCGCTCGGAGCCGGGGCCGCCCATGAGGACCGCGATCTTGATGGAGGATAACATCTCTGAAATTTGAGATTCGGAATTTTAAAAGGCGGGCTCGTCGTCACCGAGGATTTTCACTTCGGTTTCGAGTTCGATGCCGCGTTCGGTCCTGGCTTTCTGTTGGATTGACTGGATGAGTGCGAGGATCTCCCTGGCGCTTGCGCCGCCGCGGTTGACGAGGAAATTGCCGTGCACTTCCGAGACGGCGGCGTGGCCGACACTCGCACCCTTGAGACCGAGTGAATCGATCAAACGGCCGGCGGGGATTTCCTCCGGGTTTTTGAACGTGCAGCCGGCGGAGGCCATCACCGGCTGGGTGGCCTTGCGTTTCTCGCGCGATTCGTTCCAGCGTTGCTTGATGTTTTCCGGTTTGTCGGGCTTGCCCTTGAAGACGGCTTGCAGCGCGAAGTTGCGGCGCAGCTCCGACACGTTGCGATAACCGGCAAGGATCTCGTCGCGCTCGCGGGTGCGGATCACGCCATCCTCGTCGAGGAAGGTCACACGCACGACCTGATCAAAGGTTTCGATGCCCATCGCGCCGGCGTTCATGCGCAACGCTCCGCCGACGTTGCCGGGGATGCCTTCCATCCATTCGAAGCCGCCGATGCCGGCCGCTCCGGCCATGCTGGCGAGTTTCTTGAGCCGCACGCCCGCGCCGGCGGTGATCTCGCCGCGCGTGCC
>JBGSUP010000546.1:0-5457 GCA_041753485.1 Akkermansiaceae bacterium | reverse complement strand
GCTGGTGGCGGAGACGGTGCCCGGCGGATTCCGCCCTCTCGCGCTCGGCTCGCTGCAGTTTCTCGCCGCCTTCGGCAACATGGGCGGTTCGCTGATCAGCCTGTGGATCCAACCCGGCGCGCAGGAGTCGCTGTTCGGCCTGCCGGGTTGGCGCGTGCTGTTTTTCGTCGGCATCCTGCCCGCCTTCCTCGTCGTCCCGGTGGTTGCCCTGCTCAAGGAACCCGAAGCCTGGGTCACCATGCGCAAGGCCTCGCGCGTTGAGACCAAGTCGGGCGTCGGCTCGCCGGCACAATTGTTCGCGGACAAACGCTGGCGGCGCAACGCCATCGTCGGCCTCTGTCTCGGCCTCTCCGGAATGGTCGGACTGTGGGGCATCGGCTTCTTTTCACCGGAACTCATCACCACCGCGCTCAAGGGCGAACCGCAATCACGGATCGACGAGGTCCGCGCCTTCGGCACCGCCAGCCAGGACATCGGGGCGTTCTTCGGCATGCTCGCCTTCACGCTGGTGGCGTCCTTCGTCAGCCGCCGCCTCGCCTTCCTCGGTGCCTTCCTGCTGAGTTTCCTCACAACCGCCTATGTCTTCCACAACCTGAACTCGGCCTCGGACGCCTATTGGATGCTGCCGCTGATGGGCTTCGCCCAGTTCAGCCTGTTCGCCGGCTACGCGATCTACTTCCCCGAGCTTTTTCCCACCCGCCTGCGTGGGGTGGGCGTCGGTTTCTGCTACAACACCGTGCGCTACCTCGCCGCCCCGGCGCCGATCCTGCTCGGGATGCTCAGCACCCTGGTCAGCTTCCGCACCGCCGCCGTCATCATGGCCGGGATCTATCTGTTAGGTGCGGTCGCGCTGATCTGGGCTCCCGAAACCAAGGGCAAACCACTGCCTGACGAAGAACCCGCCACCTGACACGAAAGAACGCCATGGAAGTTTCCCCGTCAGTTTACGAACACGCCGCAAGGTTCATCGGCCGCACGCCATGGGAGGTCTCGCGCGACGGCAATCTCATCTATCAGGCGCATGCCGCCGCCTACGAACACTACCGGCATGCCCCGATCATGCCCGGCATCGACATCTACAATCTCGAACCCGAGGCCTACGGTGCCGTGATCGAGCAACCGTCCGGCCACAACATTCCAGCCATCGCCCGCCATCCTCTCGGCGAAGTGGAGGAACTGCTAGACCTGCCACCGCTCGATCCCGCCACCGCCGGGCGCATCCCGGTCCTGATCGAGGCCGCCGCGCGTCTTGCCACACGCTTTCCGGAGGCCGACATCCGGGTGCCGGTCAGCGGGCCGTTTTCCATCGCCAGCAATCTCGTCGGCTTCGACACGCTGCTGATGGAAGTCGCCACCGACCCCGACCTTGTCGCCCGCGTGATGATTCATCTGGGCGAGGGCCAGGTGCGCTTCGCCCGCGCCATCAAACAGGCCGGGCTGGATGTCGCGTTTTTCGAATCCGCAGCCTGCCCGCCGATGCTCTCGCCGCAGCTTTTCCGCGAGGTCGAACTGCCCGCCCTCAGCGACCTCATGAAGCGGATCAGCGAAGTGGTCGGCCACCCGGTCCCCTGCATCATCGGCGGCAATACCGCCCCGATCGTCGAATCGATGCTTGAAACCGGCAGCGGCTACCTCATCGCGCCCTTCGAGACCGATCAGGTGGCGTTTCTGCAAAAAGTCGCCAACCGCCCCGATGTGAGAATCCGCATCAACATCGACCTCCGCGTGCTGGTCACGGGCACTCGGCAGCAGATCACCGCCGAGGCCGACCGCGTGCTGGCACTCGCCGCCACCCGTCCCAATGTCTGTCTCGGAACCGGCGCGCTGCCTTACGAAACCGATCCGGAAAACGTCCGCTTTCTCCAACAATACGTCGCAACCCAAACCAACACGCCATCCAAATGAGCACACCCGAAATCCAGACCACCACCGTCGGTTCCTATTCACCTATCGACTGGCTCGCCGCCCTGCCCAGCGAGCAAGCCGTCATCGATGCCACCTCGGTAGTCATCAGCACCCAGAAGAACGCGGGCATCGACCTGCCGACGGATGGCGAACTCTATCGTTTCGATCCGAACCACCCGGACACCAACGGCATGATCGAATACTTCGTCAGCCGCCTTGGCGGCATCCGCTCGCAGGTCGGCCGCAGCGACGGGATCGCCTTCCGCGCCAAACAGGAAATGAGTTTCCGCCGCAAGCCCGCCGCAGTCGTCGTCGATGAAATCGGCGAGGGCACGCTCGACCTTTTCGAAGCCTGCCAGCGCTCCGCCTCGGTCGCCAACGGCCCGCTGAAATTCACTCTAACAAGCCCCTTCATGCTGGCCCGCACGCTGCTCGACAACCATTACCCCGATCTCGAAGCGCTGACGATGGCCATCGCCGACACGCTTGCCGAACAGGTCGCCGACCTTCCCTGCTCCTGCATCCAGGTCGATGAGGCCAACGTCCCCGGCAGTCCCCAACACGGCCCGCTCGCCCAAGCCGCGATCAATCGCATCCTCGACAAGGTCACCGTCGAAAAAGCCGTCCATTTCTGCTTCGGCAACTACGGCGGCCAGACCATCCAGTCCGGTGCATGGAAACCGCTCGTCGATTTCCTCAACGGCCTGCACACCGACCACATCGTGCTCGAACTCGCCCATCGTCCGTCTTCCGATCTTGAGGCGCTCAAGCAGGTCGGCGACCACATCGCCATCGGCATCGGCGTGATCGATATCAAGGTCAACCACGTCGAGACCGCCGACGAAGTCGCATCACGCATCGACGCCGCCGTGAAAGCGCTCGGTCCCGGCCGCGTGAAATGGGTCCACCCGGATTGCGGGTTCTGGATGCTCAAACGCTCGGTCGCCGACCGCAAGATCGAAGCCCTCGTCGCCGGTCGGGACTTGTTCCTGGGCAGGTGAAATGGACAAGGCGGCACGCCGGCGCCTGCCGCTTGGCGCGCAAGGATCAACCCTTCAATCCCCGGCCATGAACCTCTCCAGCGTCGCCTTGGTAACAGGCTCCAGCCGCGGCCTTGGCCGTGGCGTCGCGCTTGCCCTGGCCAAACTCGGCACCAGCGTGGCAGTCCACTACGGCTTCAACCGCAAAGCGGCGGAGGAAACCGCAGCCCTGTGCCAAAACGCCGCATCCTCGCCCGACCAGCGTTTCATCCCCGTCTGCGGTGACATCGGCCAGGAAGCGGGCAGGCGGCAACTGTTCGATGAAACCATGCAGGCATTCGGCCGCATCGACGCGCTCGTCAACAATGCCGGCATCGCCCCGCGCGTGCGCGCCGACATCACGGAGGCCACCGAGGATGTCTTCGACGAGGTGATCGACGTGAACCTCAAGGGCCCCTATTTCCTCACCCAACTCGTCGCCAACCACTGGCTCGCACACCCTGGAGAATCGCTGCTGCCGGATGGCTATAAACTCATCTTCGTTTCCTCACTCTCCGCCACCGTGCCCTCGCTCAACCGCGGCGATTACTGCATCTCCAAGGCCGGCCTCGCCATGGTCACCCAGTTGTGGGCCAACCGCCTCGCCGCAGACGGCATCAGCACCATCGAACTCCGCCCCGGCATTATGGCCACCGACATGACCGCCGGAGTGAAGGAAAAATACGACACCCTCATCGCCGGCGGCCTCGTCCCGCAAATGCGCTGGGGCACCCCCGACGACCTCGGCCGCGCCGTCTCCTCCATCCTCGCCGGCCATTTTCCCTTCTCCACCGGAGATATCATCAACATCGATGGCGGATTCCACCTGCGGAAACTGTGACATTTCAAATCTCCTATTCCCATCATGATCACCATCGACCCCGCCATCACTCCCGCTGATCTAACAGGTTCGCTCGACCGCTTCTTCTCGCTCGCGAAAACCAAGATCGCCGCCATCGACCGCGAATATGACGAGCGCAAGGGCTCGCCCGTGTTCACCGTCGGCGGCAAATACACCACCCGCGGCTGGACCGAGTGGACCGAAGGCTTCCGTTATGGCATCGCCATCCTGCACTTCGACGCCACCGGCGACGGGGAAAGCCTGGCCAGCGGCCGCGAGCGCACCGTGCGCCGCATGGCCACCCACGTCTCACACATCGGTGTGCATGACCACGGGTTCAACAACCTGTCCACCTACGGCAACCTCCGCCGCCTGATGCTCGAAGGCCGCATCCCACAGAACGAATGGGAAAACCACTTCTACGAACTCGCCATTAAAACCAGCGGTGCCGTCCAGGCCGCGCGCTGGACGGTCCGCCAAGGCGGCGGTTTCATCCATTCCTTCAACGGGCCCCACTCGCTCTTCGTCGATACCATCCGCTCGTGCCGCATCCTGATGAAGGCGCACCAACTCGGCCACGTCCTGATGGCCGAGGGCGACAAACCGGTCAGCTTGCTGGATCGCGCGCTCCAGCACATCGAGTCCACCGCGAAGTTCTCCGTGTTCTACGGCGAGGGGCGCGATTCCTACGACGAACGCGGCCGCACCACCCACGAGGCGATTTTCAACACCACCGACGGTGCCTACCGCTGCCCGAACTCGCAGCAGGGATACACCGGGTTCTCCACCTGGACGCGCGGCCAGGCATGGGCCGTGCTCGGCTTTGCCGAAGAACTCGAATTGCTCGATCAACTCGCCGATGACGAACTCGCCGCCTTCGGCGGACGGGACGCCATCGCGGCCATGATGCTCAAGGCCGCCACCGCCACCGCCGACCACTTCATCGCCAACACCCCGACCTGCGGCATTCCCTATTGGGACACCGGCGCTCCGAAACTCCATCTGCTGGGTGACTGGCAGAACCGCCCTGCGGAGCCCGTCAACCCCTACGAGCCGGTGGACAGCTCTGCCGCCGCCATCGACGCCCAAGGCCTGCTGCGCCTCGGCACCTGGTTGCGGAAACACGGCCATGCCGCCGAGGGCGATCACTATTTCCAGGCCGGCCTCACCGTCGCCCGCACCCTCTTCGCCGAACCCTACCTCTCCACCGACGAAGCCCATCACGGCCTGATCCTCCATTCCATCTATCACCAACCCAACGGCTGGGACCACAAACCCGATCCCGCCATGGCCGCAAGAGGCGAATCCTCGATGTGGGGCGACTACCACGCCATGGAACTCGCCGTGTATCTGCAGCGGCTCATCCACCACAAACCCTATCTCACCTTCTTCGCCTAAGGACCAACAGATCGGACGGATCCGTCAGATCCGACCCATCAGACGGAACTCCCCCCAATCTCAAATTTCAAATCTCGAATGTCCATTCCCCGCCTCGCCATTCACACCATCACCACCAAACAGTGGGATCTCCCCACCGCGGTGAAAAAATTCTCGGCCGCCGGCGTCAAGGGCGTCGGCGTCTGGCGGCAATGGCTGGAGGGCCGCGCGCTGGCCGAATCGCGCTCGCTGTTAGACGACCACGGCCTGGCCGCCGTCTCGCTGGTCCGCGGTGGGTTCTTTCCCGGCGTCACC
>JBGSUP010000545.1:0-1960 GCA_041753485.1 Akkermansiaceae bacterium | reverse complement strand
AAGGTGGCCGGCATCGTCGGAAACACGATGAACTATCACCCGCATGGTGATCAGTCGATCGGCGCGGCAATCGTCGGACTCGGCCAGAAAGACCTGCTCATCGACACCCAGGGAAACTGGGGCAACACGCTCACCGGCGATGGCGCGGCCGCTCCGCGCTACATCGAGGCGCGTCTCACCAAGTTCGCCAACGAGGTCGTTTTCAATCCGAAAACCACCAAGTGGCTGCCCAGTTACGACGGCCGCCGCAAGGAGCCGGACACGCTGCCAGTGAAGTTTCCGCTGCTGCTGGCGCAGGGCGTGGAGGGCATTGCCGTGGGACTCGCCTGCAAGGTATTGCCGCACAATTTCCTGGAACTCATCGAGGCCTCCATCGCCGTGTTGAGAAACGAACCATTCACCTTGCTGCCGGATTTTCCCACCGGCGGCATCATGGACGCGTCTGATTACCGCGACGGCCTGCGCGGCGGCAAGGTCCGTGTCCGCGCCCGCATTTCGGTCGAGAAAAAGGCCATGCTGCGCATTACCGAGATCCCTTTTGGCACCACCACCGGCGCGCTGATGGATTCGATCGTTGCCGCCGCCGACAAGGGCAAGATCAAGATCGCCAAGATCGAGGATAACACCGCCGCCAACGCCGATATTCTCGTCCATCTTCCCGCCGGGGCCGATCCCGAGCAGACGCGCGACGCGCTGTTCGCCTTTTCTGACTGCGAGCTGCCGCTTTCGCCCAATGCTTGCGTCATCGTTGATGGCAAGCCGCAGTTTCTCGGTGTCTCCGACATCCTCCGCCGCACCACCGGGCAGACCAGGGAGCTGCTCAAGCTCGAACTCGAAATCAAACTCAACGAGCTCGCCGAAAAGTGGCATTTCAGCTCGCTGGAGAAAATCTTCATCGAAAACCGCATTTACCGCGATATCGAGGAATGCGAGACTTGGGAAGCCGTCCTCAAGGCGATCGACAATGGCTTGAAGCCCTTCAGGAAACTCCTCAGGCGCGAGGTCACCGAAGAGGATATCGTCCGTCTAACAGAAATTAAGATCAAACGCATCTCCAAGTTTGACTCGTTCAAGGCCGACGAGGAAATCAAGGGGCTGGAGAAAGCCATCGACGAGACCGGGAAGAACCTGCGCAATCTAACCAAATTCACCATCAAGTGGTTTGAGGAGCTGGGGAAAAAACACGGCAAGGGCCGCGAACGCCGCACCGAGATTGCGTCCTTCGACCGCGTGGACCGGATGCAGGTCGTCGCCGCCACCGAGACACTCTACCTCGATGCGAAGAACGGCTTCGCCGGATACGGCCTCAAGAAAGACGGCGAGCCGGTTGAGAAATGCTCCACCATCGACGACATCATTTCCTTCACCCAGGATGGGAAGATGCGGGTGGTGAAAGTGGCGGAAAAGGTCTTCGTCGGCCAGAAGCCGCTGCGGGTCGCCGTTTTCCGCAAGGACGAGGATCTGATTTATTCGATGATCTACCGCGACGGCCGCGATGGCCCGATCCTGGCCAAGCGTTTCACCGTCGGCGGAATCACCCGCGACAAGGAATACGATCTGACGAAAGGCAGGCCCGGCACCCGCGTGCTTTACTTCGCGGTCCACAAGACCAACGAGGAAAGCAGCGCGCAGATGCTGCTGGTCCTTCTCAAGTCAGGCCTGCGCATGCGCAATCTGATTCGCCCGCTGCACTTCGCCGAGTTTGGCATCAAGAGCCGCTCCAGCGGCGGCAATCTCGTCACCAAGCACGGGATCGAAAAAATCGTCCGTGCGCCGAAAGACTATGATCCCAATCTGGGTGCGTGAGGGCTTGTTTCTGTGACGCTGCGTTGGATTTGTGGTCAGCCTGGGAACTGCCTAACAGGACGGCGGCGGCGTGGCCGATTCCACTCGGGATGCCGCGGCGGGGCTGAGGGTTCCGATGACGATTCCGGCGGTGAGGCCGGAGCCGAAGCCGAAG
>JBGSUP010000544.1:0-5656 GCA_041753485.1 Akkermansiaceae bacterium | reverse complement strand
CAGCGAACGCCGCTGGGTGGCCCCGGCACGACTGCTGGGACGGGAACGCGCGGGTGTTAAAGTCTGGTGGGAGGGCACTGGCGAAGTGCCGGTGGCGGGCGCGCTGGTAAAGGCCAAGGGGAATTTCCTTCCGCTGCCGGGGCCGCGTAATCCCGGCGAGTTCGACCGCGCGGATTGGCTGCGGCGGCAAGGCGTAGCCGCGGTGTTTCGAGGCAACCGGATGCAAGGCGAAGTGGAGACCCCCGCCATGGCACGGCTGGGGGCGAGGCTTCGCCACGGTTTCCGGGATCGGGTGACGGCCGGGCTGGCCGCCGATTCCCAAGAAGCTCACGTCATCCGCGCGGTGGTCATCGGGGAAAAGCCTCCGGATGAGGATGCTTTGGTGGCGGCGTTCCGGAATAGCGGAACTTTGCACGTTTTTTCCGTTAGCGGCCTGCATGTGGGCATGGTCGGCGGACTCGGCTGGTTGGTGCTCGGCTGGTTGGGTGTGCCGCGGCGCTGGGCCGTGCTGCTGTTGCTTCCGCTGGTCTTCGCATACGCATGGATTACCGGTCACAGCGCCCCGGCCGTGCGGTCCGCCTGGATGGCGGCGGTGTTTCTCGGGGCCTTCGCCTTCCGCCGGCGTCCGGATCTGCTCAACGCGCTGGGCGCGGTCCTGTTAGCGGCCATGCTGTGGGATGGCCGCTTGCTGTTTCAGCCGGGGGTGCAACTCTCCTACGGGGTGGTGGCCGCCATCGCGGTGGGCACCGCGTGGGCCGCCAGAAGTTTCTCCTGGATGGCCAGGCCGGAGCTTTATCTACCCACGCAATTGCTCAGCCGACGGCAGAAATTCGTGCTTGGATTGCGACAGAAGACCGCCGCTTCGCTCGCGGTCTCACTGGCGGCCGGGGTGGGCTCCGCGCCACTCACGGCCTTTCATTTCGGCCTGATCACTCCGGTCTCGGTGATCGCCAGTCTGGTGCTGGTGCCACTGGTCTTTGTGCTGCTTTCCTGCGCCTTGCTCGCGGCTGCCTTGTTTTCCGTTTCCCCTCCCCTCGCCCGCGGGATCAACCACATGAATAGCTGGGTCGCGAATGCCTGCGTGCTCGCCGCGCAGGGATTTGCCGCGATTCCCGGCGGCCATTTTCCCGTCGGCGGAGACAGGCGGCCGATGCTGCTGGTGTATGATCTCGAATACGGTGCCGGCGCGGCCTGCTTCGCGGATGGAAAAGGAGCCGCCGTGCTCGTCGATTGCGGCGACGCGCAGAGTTTCAAGCACCTCGTGGCCCCCTCGTTGCAGCGACTCGGCATCGTGCCGGATTCGGTCGTGCTGAGCCACCCCGATGGCGGCCATCTCGGCGGTGGACCGGCGGTCTGGGAGGCAGTGCCGATCCGCCAGGCCTTGCTGCCGGTGAAGCGCTCGCGCAGCCCGACGTTCCGGGCGTGGATCGATCAAGCTGACCAGGCGGGCATTCACATCCATCAGGCGTCTGACACCGCCAGCCCGCTCACCTTGCCCGATGGAGCGACGCTTGAAATCCTGCATGTTCCGGACCCATACGCGCTGAACTCCAGGGCGGACGAGCGTGTCGCCGTGTTCCGCCTCCGCTGGCGGGGCTGGAAACTGCTGCTCACCAGCGATGCCGGGATGGGCACGGAACTGCGCATGCTCGATGCCCAAACCGACGTCTCCGCGGATCTCATCATCGCCGGCCGCCACCGCAGCGATCTCACGCTTTGCGACCGCTTTCTCGATGCGGTCAATCCGCGGGCGATCATCGCATCCAACGCGCCCTATCCCGAAGGGGAGGCCGTGGCACCAGGCACCTTCGATTATTGGAAATCCCGCGGCATCCAGGTGATCGATCAAGCGGCATCCGGCGGCGTCACCTTGCGCGTGGACGAGGTGGGTTGCCTGCATATCGAGGGCTTTCTCGGCCCGGCACCCGTCATTCTGCGGCCGCGATGAGCGGCTTGCGGCAGCGCAGCCGCCACATGCTTTTCCCCTCGCTCTCCCACAACCGCTGGAAGTCGGTTTTCGGATAGAGAAACGCATCCTCGTCCCATGCGAGCCGCTCGAAGCCGCCGAAGTCCGCCACTTTTTCCTCCGCCCAGAGAAAGTAATCCTCGTGATCCGTCATGAACAAAAACTCGCCGCCGGGCTCCAGCACGCGCCGCACCGCCGCGAGAAAATCCACCTGCACCAGGCGCCGCCGGTGATGCCGCAACTTCGGCCAGGGATCCGGACACAGCAGGTGCAGCCGCGAAACCGCCGCCTCCGGCAGCAGCCACTCGACCACATAACGGCTCTCCAGCCTGAGCACACGCGCATTGGCGAGTCCCTGCCGCGTTGCCTTGCGGCAGACCTTGCGCACCCTACCTAACAGGCGCTCCACCCCGAGAAAATCCCGCTCCGGATACCGCCGCGCCATTTCCATGAGAAACGAACCATCACCACAGCCGAGGTCCACCTCAAGCGGCCGGCCCGGCCGGCAAAGTTCGCCGCTCCCCAGCGCGCGGAAATAATCCGCCGGCACGAACTCCCCCGCCATCGGCGGCCGTGGCAGCACATTGAGTTCTTGATTCGGCATGTTCGAGGCGACTTCTAGCGACCAAGCGGCGATCCGCAACCCGAAATCCCCGCAGCATCTTCCCTGCGTCATGCGCTGCCAAGCGTGAAGAAACGCCCGGTGCCCGGATCGACCATTCATCCGGTTTGCAAGGCGTGCTTATCCGGGATTGGAACCCTGCGCGACCGGTGCTACGGATACCAACGCCTGGTGCTGGTGTGCCGGGTCCCGCAGTTTCCGCCAAACCAACAAAACCGATGCCTGCCAATGATCCAGTGACGAAAGCTCATGAGGCGCTCACGGAGCCCGCCCGGCAGACGCTGTTGCGGGCGCTTGAGGATATTGCCACGGGCATTCCGCCATCGCTGGAGGGGGTGAGCGCCAACCCGCAGGAACGGGCCCGACAAATCGTAAGGGCCGCCGGATTGAAGGCAGGCGCGATGTCGGCGGGTTTGGCGCTGCCTCCCGGCCCCATGGGCATGCTCACGATCGTCCCCGATCTGATCAAGGTCTGGCAGATCCAACAACAGATGGTGGCGGATGTCGCCGCCTGCTTCGGCAAGTCCGCCCAATTGAACCGGCAGATGATGGTCTATTGCCTTTTCCGGCATGGCGCGGCGATGCTGGTGCGCGATGTGGTGGCGCGTGTCGGGGAACGGGTCATCATCCGCCAGGCAAGCCTGCGGGTCATTCAGCAAACCTTGCGGCGGATTGGCGTCCACGTCACCCAGCGGGCGGTCGGCAGCACGCTTTCGCGCTGGCTGCCGATCGTCGGCCCGATCTTCATTGGGGGTTATTCATGGATGGATACGCGGACCGTCGGGAAGACCGCCATCGAAACTTTCAGCCGGGAAATTGAAATCGAGCCTGCAGAGCCGGACGATTCCCCAGCCACCGTCACGGAGTTTGATCCCAAACCTCCGCTCCGATGAATGAGCTGCTTCACGCCGGAGCATTCCGTTAGATCACAGCCGGACCCATGTCGCTCATTGCGCCCGCCGTGGCCGCCGGGGTAAATTTCCGGTTCCCGTGGGCAGGCGGGTCGTTTAGGGTGGGGGCATGACGAGCGAAGGAGGAGAGATGCTGGTGGCGGCACCGGAACGCTGGGATGAGGCGTGTTTCGCGGTGCCTGCGGTTCGGGCGCTGATGGCGAGTGGTTTGGCGGTGGGGATCTTGTGCCGGCCTGAGCAGAAGGACTTTTGGCAGACCTTAACAGGCTTGGAGGTGGTTGAATTCCGGCGAAAAGCAAAGGACTTGGCTCCCGCGATCACCGGGAAGTGGCAGGCGGCGTTGGTGTGGGAGCCCGGATTTGCGGCGGACGCGGTGGTGCTGGCAAACGTTCCGCGGCGCTTGGGGCCGGCGGAGCGAAAGCTGGGGAGAAGACTCACGCATCCACTGAGTTTTGCGACGAACCCGCTGGACCACCGGGTGAGGTTCTATCTCTCGGCGGTCGAGGAAATGGGAATCACTACCAGCCTTGCGGAGTTTTTCGTGGCGGCGGATTTAGGCATCGCGCCGGTGGCGGGAGCCGTGCTTCTGAGTCCGGAATCGGACTTTGGTCCGAGCCACGAATGGCTGCCGGATCGGTGGCTGGAGCTTGGCCGCAGGTTGATCGGAAATGGCAATCGAGTGACGGTGGCGGGCATGGACGAGCGGCGGCAGGGCCTGGGCGAAACCCTCGCACGCGAACTGGGAGACGGAGTGGAGTTTTTCCGGGCATCGCCGCTGGCCGGTGCCCTGCCCTTGCTGGCAGTGCATGGCCTGGTCATCGCGGCGGACGGATCGCTGCCACATCTGGCGGCGCATGTGGGCGCGACCTGTGTGACTTTGTTCGGCCCGAATGACCCGCAGTGGAAACGCCCGCTCGGCAGGCGGCACACGGTGGTGAAGCGCCATGTCGAATGCGCTCCCTGCTTGCTGGCCAAGTGCCCGATGGATCTGCGCTGCCAGCGCGAGTTGGAAGTCGAGAGAGCATGGGCCGCAGTGAGCGCGAATCTAACCGGCAAGGTTCTTATTTGAGATTCCCCGCAGTTTCCAGTTGCAGCCGTTGATCGAGTTTTTCCGCGAGTTCCCTGACGAGTGCCGGGTGGGCGGCGGCGATGTTGCGGGTTTCGCCAGCCGCGCCTTGATGGTCATAGAGCTCAAAATAACCTGCGGACTTGTCCTGGCCGCGATGGCGGATCAATCGGTGGCGATCGGTGCGTAGGGTTTCCCTGCCGCCCGAATACGAGACCGCCACCCGGCCGGGCGCGGCGGGCGTGGCAAGCTGAGGTTTCAGGGATTTTCCATGGAGAAAATCCGGAACCCTGATGCCGGAAAGCGCGCAGAGCGTGGGAAACAAGTCGATGGTTTCGACAACTGCGGCGCTTGCCACCCCGGGTTCGGGCATTCCGGGCGAACGAATGATGAGCGGCGCGCGCAGGGATTCCTCGAAGAGCGTGTGCTTGCCCCAGACGGCGTGTTCGCCGAGGTGCCAGCCGTGGTCGCCCCACACGACGACGATCGTGTTGCGGTCGAGCGAGAGTTTTGCGAGTTCCGCAAGCACTTGGCCGACCTGGGCATCGGCATACGTCACACATGCGGCATAGTGCCGGCGCACCCGATCGGCGTAGGCGGCATCGTCGTTGGGATTCTTGCCGCCGTGGTCGTATCCGAAAAACTCTTTGCTGTCATGCCAGGTCGTGCGGCCCGTGGGTTTTTCCGGATGCGGAATGGGCGGCAGAGCGGTGCCGGCATGAAGATCGAGAAAGCGTTTCGGCATCCCGAAAGGCAGGTGCGGGCGAATCCAGCCGATGGCCAGGAAAAACGGCTTTTCGGCAGCGGCGAGACCGCGGAGTTCTTCGAGTGCGGCACGCGTGATCCGGCCATCGGGATAAATCGTGTCCGGGCCGTCGACCGCTTCGAGAGCGGGAAACTTCGGCGACTCGCTGCGGATCGCGCCATTGGCCAGGCCATGCATGAAGCCCTGCGGATGCCGCCACGGACCGGCGGGCAGCGGTTGGCGGTCCCACGCGCCCGGCATTTCAACGACGGCGGGATCGCTCCAGTTCTTGCCGCCGAGACCACCGGGGTGATGCGAAATCTTGCCGACCGCCACCGTGGTGTAG
>JBGSUP010000543.1:0-2413 GCA_041753485.1 Akkermansiaceae bacterium | reverse complement strand
CGGATCGTTTCCTCGAACACGCCGTGGGTGGATGGATAGGTGACCATCAGCGCCGCGAGATTCGCGGCGTGTTCGGTGGCGCGCGCCTCAAGATCGGCGACATCGATGTTTCCGGACTCATCGCATTTCACGCCGATCACCTTCATGCCCGCCATCACGGCGGATGCGGGATTGGTGCCATGGGCGGAGACGGGAATCAGGCAGATATCGCGGTGGCGATCGCCGCGCGCGAGGTGGTAGCGGCGGATGGCGAGCAGGCCGGCGTATTCGCCCTGCGAGCCGGCATTCGGCTGGAGTGAGACCGCGGTGAAGCCGGTGACTTCCGCGAGCCAGTTCTCAAGCAGCCCAAGCATCTCGCGGTAGCCCGCGCTTTGACCGGCGGGCACGAAGGGATGCAAGGAGCAAACCTCCGGCCAGCTCAAGGGCATCATTTCGGAGGTGGCGTTGAGTTTCATCGTGCAGGAACCCAGGGCGATCATCGATTCGTTGAGCGCGAGGTCCTTGCTTTCGAGACGCTTGATGTAGCGCAGCATCCCGGTTTCCGAGTGATAACTGTTGAAGACATTTTGTTTGAGAAAATCGGTGTCGCGGCGCAACGGTGCGGGAATCTCTCCAGCGGGCGCATCGTTCATGAAATCCCCGCCAAGAGCCCGGCAGAGCACCTCCAGATCCCCCCGTTCGGTGGTCTCATCCACGCTGATTCCAACGTGGTCTTCGTCAATCAAACGAATATTGATATTGTTGGCCAGCGCGCCTTCGACCCACCGGGCGGCCTTGTCCGGGGCGTCGCCCTTGACGACGATGGTGTCGAAAAACGGCCCTTCCTCGACGGCGAGACCCGCTTGCCTGAGCGAGGCGGCGAGTTTGGCGGCATTCGCATGTACGGTTTTGGCGATATGTTTCAGCCCTTCCGGGCCATGATAGACGGCATACATGGAGGCCATCACGGCCAGCAGCACCTGGGCGGTGCAGATGTTGGAGGTGGCCTTGTCACGGCGGATGTGTTGCTCGCGCGTTTGCAGCGAGAGTCGATAGCCCGGCTTGCCGCGCGAGTCGATGGAGACGCCGATCAGGCGGCCGGGCATTTTGCGCTTGAGTGCGTCGGTGCAGGCCATGAAGGCGGCGTGCGGTCCGCCGAAGCCCATCGGTACGCCGAAACGCTGCGAGGAACCGATGCAGATGTCCGCGCCGAAGGACCCGGGCGCCTTGAGAACGGTTAGAGCGAGGATGTCAGCGGCCACGATGGTCACCGCGCCGGCGGCCTTGGCCTTGGCGAAAAACGAGTTGAAATCATCGATTCGGCCGCGCGTGTCGGGATATTGCACGAGGGCTGCAAAGATGCCGCCGTCAGCCGGGAACTCCTGGCTTTGCCAGTCGCCGGTTACAACTTCGATGCCGAGCGGCTCGGCGCGGGTGATGATCACATCCAGCGTCTGTGGATGGACCCGGTTTGAAACGAAGATCGCTCTGGCATTCGGTTTTCCAGCCAGCGCCAGGCTCATTGCCTCGGCGGCGGCGGTGCCCTCATCCAACAGCGACGCATTGGAGACATCGAGGCCGGTGAGGTCGGTGATCATCGTCTGGAAGTTGAGCAGGGCTTCCAGGCGGCCCTGCGCGATTTCTGCCTGATAGGGCGTGTAGGCGGTGTACCAGCCGGGATTTTCCAGGATGTTGCGCTGGATGACGCCCGGTGTGTGGGTGCCGTGGTAGCCTTGGCCGATGAACGATTTGAGCAGGCGGTTTTTCGCCATGATGGTCTTGAGCGACGCGAGCGCTTCATGCTCGGAGCGTGCGGCCGGCAGGTCGAGATTGCCTTGCATGCGGATGCCGCCCGGCACGGCGGCAGCGATCAGGGCATCGAGTGTGGGGTAGCCGGTTTCGCGCAGCATTTGATCGCGGTCGGAACCTGCGGGACCAAGGTGACGGCGGCAAAAATCGGAGGAATCTGGCATGATCGGAGCGGGTTGCGTTGGCCGGACCGGCGCAACCCCCTCTGCATAGTGGAAAATGACCGCCGCGCAACCTCTGCTAGATCAAAACGTGGAAATCGACCCTGCCGCCGCGCGGTTCCGGCAATCAGGCAAGTCCGGCCGCCCGCAGGCGCGCCGCTTCCTTGATCACCTTGTGCTGGAGCCGGCGGCGGGATGATTTGAGCGTCTTCCACAAATCCGGCGCGAACCTTGCGGTGAAACCATGATCGTCCAGCCATTCGGAGAGGGTGGCAAGATCGTTCTCGTCTCCCAGCATTTCGGCGAGTTCAGGCAGCAGCGGATCCGGCTCGGGCTCGTCCGCGGGTAGGAATCCAAGCGCTCCCAACCAGGCTTTCACCGCCTTGCGGGCCTCATGAAAATCCTCCTCGGCGCGGTGATCGAGTATGTGGCAACGGGAGAGAGCCTTTGCTTCGAGCTTTTCC
>JBGSUP010000542.1:0-4051 GCA_041753485.1 Akkermansiaceae bacterium | reverse complement strand
TCGAGAGTTCGGCGGCGACGGGCTTGAGCGAGAATTTCTCCATCTTCTGGCCATTCGGGCGGCCGAGGTGGGACATCAGGACGACGGACGCGCCTTTCTCCAAGGCAAACTGGATCGTCGGCAGGGCGGCGACGATGCGTTGGTTGTTGGTGATGGCACCTGTCGCTTTGTCCTGGGGAACATTGAAGTCAACGCGAATGAGCACACGCTTGCCTGAGAGATCGATGTCGCGGAGGGAGAGTTTGGCCATGGGGAGGAAATACCGCCTCACCGCCAACCTGCTGTCAAGCCATGCGTGGTCCAAATCGCGGTTCGGAGGCGAAATCCCGCGAAAGACTTTGCTGGATTTCCCGGATCAGATCTGCTACGCACACCGTCACACCCTTACAAAATCATGAAAACACTGCCTCTGCTCACACTTGTCGCACTCGCCGTCCTGGCAAATTCCTGCCGCACCATGACTCCAATCGACCCGATGACCATGAAACCTTCGGATAAGTGCCTGCCCGGGAACACGCCGCCTCAGGGCGATGGATATTCCGGCAAATAGTCGAACGGCCGCTTCAGATCACCCTTGCGGGATAGCGGATTCCATCCGGACCGGACACGGCGACCGGCTCCGCACCCCGCTGGACGTAAGCGAGAGCCATTCGGCAATCCCCGGAGATTATGGGCGAGACGCTGGTCACGCGGCCGGCGTCGCGGCCATTTGCGTCAACCAGACGCAAGTCAGCGATGGGAATCGCCGCGTCGAATGCGATACGAACCAGGCGTTTGTTCAGTTTGCCGGCGAACTTGACGCGGGAAATCACTTCCTGGCCGATGTAGCAGCCTTTGTGATAGGAAATGTCGGTCGTATCGAGGCCGGCTTCGGGGGGCAGCAGGCCGTCGGTCAATTCGCGCCCCCACTGTGGGACGCCGTTGGCGATGCGGAAAGCCTCCAACTCATCGCCAAACAAGTGCGTGGTCCCCTCCGGCAGCTCGAACCCGGATCCTGCCAGACTCCACCAGTCGCCACCATCCACGCCGAAACGATTGGATTCGCGTGCAAACACGCCCTCAGGCGGCGCGGGTGCCGGGCCGATCAGATGAATCAGTCCATACTTTCCCGTGAGATCGGCAACCTCGACGTCATCGGCGATCAGGTAGCGGGTCAGCCGCGCCTCAAGCGCCTCTGCGGAACCGGCAGGACCTTCGATCCACAGGGCACCATCCGGTGACTCGGTGATCCTGACGCGAAACTGCAATTTCCCTTTCGCATCCGTCACGCACGACGGCAGGGAGAATTTTCCACCGGCCACCCGCTTCACATCCTGCGTGAGTTGGCCGTTGAGAAAGCGGGCGGCATCCGGACCGCGGAACTCCAGCAGTGCCGGTGAATCGATCATGACCATCCGCAACGCGCTCATGGGTTTTCCAAATATGGCTTCGCGAGCACGGAAAAATCCAGATCACCGAGGCCCGCATCGCACAGGTCGGCCATGCGGTGTGAGACGGCGGCGATCGCCGGCGTCTCCACCCCGGCGGAAGCGGCCAGTGCGAGCATGTAGCGGCTGTCCTTGCCCATGTTGGCGAGCGAGAAATGGGTCTCGTAGTTTCCGGCGGCCATCGCCGGAAACTTCATCGCCGTGAGCACCGAAGCGCTGGCATTCTGCGCCACCGCGTCCATCAGGCAGTTCGCGGGCACGCCGTGGCGCGTGGCAATCGCCAGCGCCTCCGCCATCGCCTGCACGGTGCAGGCGGATATCAGGTTGGTGGCCAGTTTCACGACCGTCGCCGCACCCACCGCGCCGCATTGCAGCCGCGCCTTGCCGGTGACTGCCAGATAAGCATCCAATTCCGCCGCCAGCGCGGGATCCCCGCCGATGTAATACACCAATTGTCCGCCGCCCGCCGCCAGCTTGCTGCCGGTGAAGGGCGCGTCGAGGAAACGGCAGCCACGGTCGAGGCACAGTTTCTCCAGCCAATGCGTGGTTTCCAGATCCACCGTCGAGTGATTCAGCACGATCCGGCCGGGTTTCAGGAATGCCTCAATGCGTGCGGCCACCTCGCGGACGGCGGGCGCATCCTTCAGATAAAATGAAATGATCGAGGCAGCTTCAATCGCCTGTTCCGGAGTGGCTGCCTCACCGGCCAGCCCCTTGGGTGTGCGATTCCATGAAGTCACGCTCCAACCGGCCCCGGCGAGGCGCGAGCACGCACGCGAGCCAATGATGCCAAGCCCGAGCACGGCGGCTCGATCAGGTGATCCGGAGCTCATTGCTTGCGCTCCAGTGCGAGTCCCACGAGATTCGCGGCTTGCTCGCGAATCTCCTTCATCATTTCCGGTTTCGGTTCCTCGCCATCCTTGAGCACCATCTCGGCACGCAAGCCGGCCAGCAGGTTGCGCATCGCCAGATAATTCGGCCGCTCCGAAATCCGGGGCTCCAGCCCGGCCACCGATTCGGTGTAATAATCCGCGATGTCCTCACGCATCACCTTGCGCGCGCGCTCCGGCGAGAACTGCTTGTCCACCGCCACCGTCGAAACCTGGAGCGCGCGGATCCAACCGCCAAGGGAGATCAAATGCGCGAGATCGGCATCGCGCAGGATGACCAACTCGGTTTCCACGTCGCGCTGGGTGGAGGCAAGTTCCTTTTTCAACTGGGCCACATCCTTGCGTTTCGCGCTGTCGAGCAGGCTGGCCGCATGCCGGTTCACCCGGTCCCCGGCACCAAGCGCCTTGCCATAGCGCGTGAGCTTCGCCGCAAGGTCCTCGACTTTTTCCAATTGCTCGGCCTGCACCACCAGGAAGCCATCGGCGATCAGAAATCCCAGCTCGATAGCCAGATCCGCCCGGTCCAACGGCATCCGCTCGGGAAGCTTCAATTCCATTTCCAACAGCGGCAGCGGCATCAGGAATTGCAGGGTGTCGAACAATTTTGCAATCGACGGGGCGGTGAATTCATTGACCGCCAGTTCCTCGCGCACATGGGGATCGTCCAACAGGTCGGTGGGAATGCCGTTTGTGTCATCCCCGGCAGCCTCGGTGGCGGCGGCTTCCACGGCGCTGGATTCCTCCGCAGCGACCGCTGGAACCGCGAGCAGGGCGAGCAATGCTGACAGGCAGGACACAAGCATCTTCATGCGCGGATCTTGACACTCGCGGGCCGATCCGGCAACCGGCAAAACCGCATGCTTTCATCTGCATTCGACATCCGTGCTTGTTTTCCGCTGGAAACCAGTGATTTCCTTGCTGCCCGGGTGTTTTGAAAACGAGGCACCGCCGGGATTCTGCTTCTTTCATCCCATGGACACCCCTCCCTTTTCCGAACTCGGACTGCCCGCGCCACTGCTCGCCGCCATTGAAACCCTCGGCTACGAGCGCCCCTCGCCGATCCAGGCGCTGAGCATTCCGCCCGCGCTGGAGGGCAAGGACCTCGTCGGACTCTCCGCCACGGGTTCCGGAAAAACCGCGGCCTTCGCTTTGCCGGCGCTGACCCTGCTCGATCTGAAGGCCCACCACCCTCAAGTCCTCATCCTTTGCCCCACTCGCGAGCTTGCCGTGCAGGTCTGCGAGGAGGTCCACCGCCTCGGCGCGAAGATGCGCGGCCTGCACGCCACCCCGGTTTACGGCGGAGCGCCGATGGACCGCCAGCTCCGCGCCCTGCGCGAGGGTGTGCATTTGATCGTCGGCACCCCCGGCCGCCTGCTCGACCACCTGCGGCGTGGCAGTTTTGATCCTTCGCACGTCAAGATGGCCATCCTCGACGAGGCGGACCGCATGCTCGACATGGGTTTCAAGGATGAGATGGACGAGTTGTTAGGAGCGCTGCCGCCCGAGCGCCAGACGCTGTTTTTCTCCGCCACCATGAACCCGGGCGTCTCGCGCCTGATCAAGAGTTTCGGAAAAAACCCGCAGATCGTCGAGATCCAACAGAAAGCCCGCACGGTCTCCACCGTCGAGCAGTCGTATTTCGAAGTCCGCCAGCGGTCGAAGGTCGAGGTGCTCTCGCGCATTCTCGACATGAACCCGCCGCGCCTCGGCCTGATCTTCTGCAACACCAAGCGC
>JBGSUP010000541.1:0-2823 GCA_041753485.1 Akkermansiaceae bacterium | reverse complement strand
TCGCCTCGGAACCTTGTGGACAACTTTCCTCCAAGGGCGGAACCACACCCAACCAAACACCAAAAACACCGCCACCCCGCCCCTCATGCACCATAGCTAAAATCCGCCCGCACCCGGCTCCGCTCAGGGGACCACTTCATGCACGCCGGATTTTTTCCTCTTCGATGGCGATGGCCACCTGGCCTACATGGGTCAGTTTGACGACACACGGCCGCGCAGCGGAAAGGCACCCCACGGGGGGGATCTGCGCGAAGCCGTGCGCCGGATGACCGGGGGCGAGTCGCCACTGAACCGGCCGTATCCGAGCAGCGGATGCAGCATCAAGTGGAAACCCGGCAAGCAACCCGGGTGGTGGGACTCCGGCGTCTGAAATGTCAGCCGAAGCGCCCGAGGATGGGAGCGAGATTTTGCGCGGCGGTGGCCGGCCACATTTCGCGGGGCGTGAACACGGCGGTATCGAGTGCTTTGTGAGCGGGGCTGTCGGGTGTTTTGGGAACCAGTGAAATGACATCCTTCACGATACGTTTGGCCAAGCTGCTATTGGCCTGGAGGTTTTCGACGACGGCCTCCACTTCAACGGCTTGCTCGTCTTCTTTCCAGCAGTCGTAATCGGTTACCAGCGCGAGCGCCGCGGCGGCGATTTCCGCTTCGCGGCAAAGGCGGGCTTCCGGGGCGTTGGTCATGCCTATCAAGTCAGCTCCCATCATCCGGTGCATCGCGGCTTCCGCGCGGGTTGAGAAGGCGGGACCATTCATGCAGAGGTAGGCACCGCCGTCATGGGTTCCGGGCGCGATGGCGCGGGCTGCTGTGAGCAGCAGTTGGCGAAGGTCGTTGCAGTAGGGATCCGCGAAGCCGACATGCGCGGCGATTCCGTTGCCGAAAAACGTGTGCTTTGCGCCGGTGCCGGTGCGATCAATCATCTGGTCCGGGACCACGATATCGCGCGGTTTGAATTCCTCGCGGAGGCTGCCGACGGCGGTCACCGAGATCAGCCAGCGCACACCGAGCGAGCGCAGCGCCCAGACGTTCGCGCGGTGATTGATTTCATGCGGCAGCAGTCGGTGGCCGACGCCGTGGCGCGGCAGGAAACATACGTTGCGCCCGGCGACCCGGCCTGAAACGATCTTATCCGAGGGCTCGCCAAAGGGTGTGCGGACGGTGATCTCCGAGATTTCCTCGATTCCCTCCATTTCATAAAGTCCGCTGCCGCCAATTACGCCGATCGCCCAATCCCCCACCGATTTGCAAGTCATGGCGGCGGTATGACTGATCCGCCTGCCACAGGCAAGGGCACAATGAATTCCCCGGTTGGCGAATCGACCGGCTGAGGCTATGTTTACCGCATGGCTTCCGATACTCCCCAATCCGACCCGTCAATTGTCCTGCGCGGCAGTCTGTTGATTGCGGATCCGTCGTTGCGGGATGGGACTTTTGACCGTTCGGTAATCCTGTTGACATCGCATGGTGCCGGGGATGGGGCGGCCGGGTTGATCCTGAATCACCCGACCGGCAAAGTGGTGGGGGATTTTCTCAAGGGTGATGAATTTGCGGCGCTGCGGAATCTGGCGGTGCATGAGGGCGGGCCGGTCCTGCGCGAACAAATGACTTTTTCATCGTTTTGGTGGAGCCGGAAACTCGGGCTGAGATGGGCGATGCGGATCTCGGCCAAGCAGGCAGCCGAACATGCCCACCGTCCCGGCAGGATCGTCCGCGCCTTCATCGGCTATTCCGGGTGGAGCCCCGGCCAACTGGAGAGCGAACTCAAGCGTCATTCGTGGTTTCCGGTGGATCCGCAAGCGGGCCTGCTTGGCCAGGCTCACGACCGCAGCCTGTGGGCGGACCTGCTGCGCCGGATGTCTCCGCTGCATCGGATTCTGGCCGAGGCACCGGAAGATCCATTCCTGAATTGAGTTTTGCGGGAATGGAGGATTGCCCATCACGGATTGAGCACGTTCACTCTCCGCTTCATCCGCCCGCCGCGTCCCTCTGCCAGAAATCCATCCGTTCATGTCCGATTCGCAGATCCTGTTCAGTCCGATTGATGAGATCATCGCCGAAATCGCCGCCGGTCGGATGGTGGTTTGCGCGGATGATCCATCCCGCGAAAACGAGCTCGACCTGATTGGTGCGGCGTCACTCTGCACGCGGGAAATGGTCAATTTCATGGCGGTTCATGGCCGTGGCCTGATCTGCGCGCCTCTTCCTGCGGGGCGCACCGAGGAACTGGATCTTCCCCAGATGACGCGGCGCAATCATGAGGGACAAAAGACCGCCTTCACCGTCAGTGTCGATGCCGCAGAAGGCATCAGCACCGGGATTTCCGCCGCCGACCGCGCGTTGACGCTGCGCCTTCTGGCCGATCCTGCGGCTGGGGCTGATGCCTTCGTCCGCCCCGGGCACATTTTCCCGCTGCGCGCGGTGCCGGACGGGGTATTGCGCCGCGCCGGCCATACCGAAGCCGCCATCGACCTGACGCGCCTGGCCGGGCTGGCAGAAGCCGCGGTGATCTTCGAAATCATCAATGACGACGGCACCATGGCACGCGTCAGCGATCTCGCCGGTTTTCAGAATCGCCATGGGCTCAAGGCCTGCACCATCGCCCAACTCATCGAATACCGCCGGCGCTCTGAGAAACTCGTGGTGCGTGAGGAAACAATCCGAATGCCCACCGATTACGGCGAATTCGATTGTCATCTCTATCGTGTTGTCACCGATGCCAGCCATCACCTTGCGCTGAGCCGGGGCAGGATTGACCCGGAAAAACCGACGCTGGTGCGTGTGCATTCGGAGTGCCTGACGGGAGATGTGTTTCAGTCGCGGCGT
>JBGSUP010000540.1:0-2749 GCA_041753485.1 Akkermansiaceae bacterium | reverse complement strand
TGTTTCGAGCGACGCGAGCGCCTGCGTTTCTGGCGGCGCAGCTTCTCGATGGCCTGGGTCTTGGCGGTGGACTTGCCGTCGCGGATGGATTCGAGCTGTTCGCAGAGTTCGCGCCGGGCGAGGAAACGGTTGAGTTCGCGCGAGCGGTCCATCTGGCACTTGATGCAGACGCCGCTGGGCAGGTGTTTGAGAAACACGCAGTTGGAGGTCTTGTTGATCTTCTGCCCGCCGGCACCCGATCCGCGGACGAATTTTTCCAACAAATCGCCCTCCGTGATTCCAAGCGCCGCCATCCGCTGTTCCAGGGCGGTGAGCTTTTCAGTGGACAGGGGATTCTGCATGCGGGGGATTTCAGCCGGATCCGGCCTCAAGTCAACGCCCGCCAGACGGCCGCGACGATCGCGCAGAGCAGGAATCCCATCACTAGCGGCAACAGCGCGGAAACGGTGGTCCACTTCACGCTGCGGGTTTCCCGATAGATGGTGTAGAGCGTGGTCGAGCAGGGGTTGTGGCAAAGGCTGAAGAGCATCAGGCACACGGCGGTGAGCGTGGTCCAGCCGCCGGCGGTTAGAATGGCGCGCACGGTTTCGTCGTCGGTTTCGAACATCACGCCGGCCCCCGCGCCGCCACTGGTTCCGGTGACCAGCACGGTGAGCATCAGGATGGTGGGCACCACGATTTCATTGGCAGGAATGGCCACGATGTAGGCGAGCAGGATCACGCCGGTGAGCCCCATCGTCCATGCCAGCGGATCGCTGGCTTGCACGAACCATGCGGCGAGGCTGGCATCGCCCATCGGGATGTTCGCGCAGAGCCAGATCACGGCACCGGCGGGCAGGGCGAAGACCACGGCGCGCCAGAGCACGATCAGGGTGCGGTCGATGAGCGAGGTGTAGAGGGTTTTCCAGAAATTCGGTGGGCGGTAGGGCGGGAGTTCCAGACTGAAGCTGGTGGCCTCGCCGCGCAGCACCGTGCGGGCCAGCAGCCATGAGGTGAGCAGCGCGAAACCAAAGCCTAACAACGCGACGACCAGCACCGAGAGCGCGGCGATCGAGCCGCCCCAGCCAGCGGGGGCGAGGGTGCCGATGAACACGGAAGCCATCAGGATTTGCGTCGGCCAGCGGCCGTTGCAGAGCGAAAAATTGTTGGTGATGATGGCGATGAGCCGCTCGCGCGGCGAGTCGATGATGCGCGTGGCCACCACGCCCGCGGCGTTGCAACCGAGCCCCATCGCCATGGTCAGCGCCTGCTTGCCATGGGCTCCGGCTTTCTGGAAAATGCGGTCGAGGTTGAAGGCGACGCGTGGCAGAAAGCCGAAGTCTTCCAACAAGGTGAAGCAGGGAAAGAAAATCGCCATTGGCGGCAGCATCACGGCGATCACCCAGGCGGTGGCGAGATACATGCCATCGACCACCAGCCCTTTCAGCCATGCGGGAGCTCCGGCTGCGACGAACCATTCAGTGAGCAGCGCGTGTCCCTGGTCCACCAGCAGCGTGGCCAGCATGGAGGACGGCACGTTCGCGCCGACGATGGTCAGCCAGAGGATCGCGCCCAGCACCGCCACCATGATGGGAAAGGCCGTCCATGGACTGGTGAGCAGGCGGTCGAGCTTCTGCTGCCATGCCAGCCGCCGGTTGCCCGCGCTGCGGGTGACGCTGCGCCCGGCGATGCGTGCGGCCTCGCCATGGATCGACTCCGCGATGCGGTCGTGTAGGTTTTGCGGAAGCTGCCAGCGCAGCTCCGCAGCCTGTTTGAGCACGTCTTCTGGGGATTTCATCAGGATGTGAGCTGGGCACCGACGGGTTCGGCGAGGGCGCCGATTTCGCCGGAGCGCACGGCTTCCATGATCTCGCGGTCACCCTCTAACAAACGTAGCGCCACCCAGCGCGGCTGTGGAAGGTGCGGGAACGACTGGTGCAGATCCGCCTCCACCTGGTCGAGCGCCAGTCGCAAACCCGGGATCTCGAGTGGCAGCCGGCGGGGCGGGGGGGCATCGTTTCGCCGGGCCATGAGGGAGATTTCCCGGATCAACTCGGGGATGCCCGTTCCCGAGCGCGCGGCGCAGGGAACCACGGGAATGCCGAGATCGCGGGCGAGATGGCGGGTGTCGATTTCGATGCCATTGGCGCGGGCCTCGTCCATCAGGTTGAGGCAGAGCACGGCGCGGCGGGTGATTTGCAGCACTTGCAGCGCGAGGTTGAGGTTGCGCTCCATGCAGGTGGCGTCCGCCACGATCACCGTCACGTCGGGCTGGCCGAAGAGCAGGAATGTCCTCGCGACCTCCTCGTCGGGCGAGGCTGATAGAAGCGAGTAGGTGCCCGGCAGATCGACGAGTTTGAAGTTTTTTCCCTCGTAGGAAAATCCGCCTTCCGCGCGGCTGATGGTTTTTCCAGGCCAGTTGCCGGTGTGCATGCGCAGGCCTGTGAGGGCGTTGAAGACGGTGGTCTTGCCGGTGTTGGGATGTCCCGCCAGCGCGATCACGTAATCGCTTTCCCCGACGCGCAGGCCGAGTTTGCGGAGCTGGCTGAAACGGGACGGGCAGGCCACGCATGCCTCGCCGGGTTGGTGAAGATCAGGGCTGCTCATGGGCCGGGTGGGTGGATCAGGATGCGGTCCGCCTGGTGGTCGCGCAGGGCGATGAGGGCGCCGCGGATGTCATAACTCCGCGGCGTGCCGAAGGGGCTGGCGAACTCGCAGCGGATGCGCGTGCCGGGCACCACCCCAAGGTCTAACAGGCGGCTGCGCTCGG
>JBGSUP010000539.1:0-9960 GCA_041753485.1 Akkermansiaceae bacterium | reverse complement strand
GGTTTCGGCGTGCTCGGTGCGGGTCTTCGCGGCTTCGGTGCGGGTTTCGGCGTGCTCGGCGCGGGTTTCGGCGGCGTCCACGCGGGTCTTGGCATGTTCGGTGCGCGATTCGGCCTGCTCAGCGCGGGCTTCGGCCAGCTCAATCCGTGTTTTTTTGACTGTGCGGTCGGGAAACGGGAGGGTTTTTTTCATCTGCGGTTCCATGGCGCTGGCATTATTGGCATCGGAATCCGTTGACTGCAATTCTCCATTCCACAGGAAGCTGTCGGAGGGAATGCGGCCGTTTCCACAGCGGCAAGGAAACCTGTTTTGCAAGCGGCCGATCAGGTGCATGTTTGGGTGTGAAAAGGATCCTGCTGCTTTATCCGGAGTTTCCGGACACCTTTTGGAGCTTCAAGCACGCGCTGAAGTTTGTGCGCAAACAAGCGGCCCTGCCACCGCTGGGATTGCTCACGGTGGCGGCGATGCTCCCGGCGGAATGGGAAAAGCGCTTGATCGACCTGAATGTCGCCAGACTCGGGGATGCGGATCTGGACTGGGCCGAGCTGGTTTTCATCAGCGGGATGATCGCCCAGCGGGAATCAGCGAGGGCCTTGATCGCGCGCTGCCGGTCATCCGGCAAAACGGTGGTCGCCGGCGGTCCCTTGTTTACCAGCGGGCACGCGGAATTCGCGGACGTCGATCACTTCGTCCTCAACGAGGCGGAGGTGACTTTGCCGGAATTCCTGCGGGATCTCGAGTCAGGGTGCCCCAGGCGGATCTACACGGCGGCGAACTTTCCCGCGCTGGAGGCCACGCCGGTGCCCTTGTGGGAACTGGCTGACCTGCGTTGTTATGGTTCGATGTGCATCCAGTATTCCCGCGGTTGCCCGTTCGACTGCGAGTTCTGCGATGTCACCGCGAAATTCGGCCATCGCAGCCGCACGAAGTCAGCCGGGCAGGTGATCACGGAGCTCGACGCGCTGGTCGCCGCCGGCTGGCGTGGAGCGGTTTTTTTTGTGGATGACAATTTCATCGGCAACAAACGCAGGCTGCGGGAGGAGCTGCTGCCGGCGCTCATCGGCTGGCAAGAGCAGCGACGTCACCCGTTCACCTTTTACACCGAGGCATCGATCAATCTGGCGGACGACAAGGCGCTCACCCGCGACATCGTGGCGGCGGGTTTCGACTCGGTGTTCGTTGGGATCGAAACCCCCGATGAAGCCGGGCTGGCGGAGTGCAACAAACGGCAGAACCGCGGCCGCGACCTGCTGGCCGACGTCAAACGCCTGCAGCACGCCGGACTGGAAGTGCAGGGTGGCTTCATCGTCGGCTTCGATTCCGACACGCCGTCGATTTTCCGCCGTCAGATCGAGTTCATCCAGAACAGCGGCATCACCACCGCGATGGTTGGAATGCTCAACGCCCTGCCGGGCACCCGGCTGTTCGAACGCTTGCGGAGCGAGGGACGTCTGCTTGGCCAATCGAGTGGCAACAACGTCGATGGCACGACCAACTTCGTGCCGAAAATGGACATGAATGATCTGCGCGATGGCTATCGCCACCTCATGGCGACGATCTACGCGCCCGGCCCCTATTACCGGCGGGTGCGGACATTTCTGCGCGAGTTCCAACCCGCGAAAATCCCATCACGGATGGACCTGCGGAAACTCGCCGCATTCATGCGCTCGGTGGTGAGTCTCGGCGTGGTCGGCCGCGAACGCTTCCAATACTGGTGGCTGCTGGTCTGGACTTCCTGTCGGCGGCCGTCGCTGCTTCCCGTGGCGGTGAAACTCGCGATCTTCGGCCACCACTTCCGCCATTGCGCCGATGCGCTTGTCCGATAGCCGCGGGGCACGCTTCATCCCATGACGGGCAAACCCGAGAACCGGACGATTCGAGGGTTTCCGTTTCGAATCCGCAGCGGGCAGCTCGCTTCTCAGTAAGGCCTGCCGACCATGATGTAGCTGTCATGGTCGCGGCGGTAATACCGATCGCCGACCTGATAGTAGGTGCTTCCACGGTGTGTCACCACGCGATGGCCGGCGGGAAGACGGGTGATGACTTCGCCGCGTTTGTAGCGTTGGTCGTGACGGTTGGGTGGCTCGCGATACTTCCGGTCCGGCTGATAGGTCCGCTGGCGGCGTCGTCGATGGGGTGAAACCCGATGAAGTCATCACGCGCGGCACCGCCGGAGGATTCCCCCACTTGAAACCTGTTGCGAAATTTGGGTTGCGACCGGGATTCCAATCGAACATCTTGCTTGGGTGGCGGGAGACGATGTGCGAACGGTTGCATCAGAGCCGTTTCGATGAACCGGTTGAAAAGGCATGAAAAAGAATCCATCACCGGCCGGGCGTGTCAGGAAGCCGGTTCCAGCGGTTCGGGAGAAGTCCCCCGCGTTGCCGGCGGCGGTTGCATTCCCCATCATCGGCATCGGCGCGTCCGCAGGCGGCTTCGAGGCGCTGGAGCAGTTCATGGCGCATGTCCCGGAGGGATGTGGAACGGCGTTTGTGATCGTCCAGCATCTGGATCCCACCCGCAAGGGACTCATGCCGGAGCTGTTGCAGCGCGGCACCGGCATGAAGGTGATGCAGGCGAAGGACCGGACGCGGGTGCGACCGGACTGCGTGTATGTGATCCCGCCGAACAAGGACATGTCGATCCTGCACGGGGTTCTTCACTTGTTTGAGCCATCTGCGAAACGCGGGCAGCGGCTGCCGATCGATTTTTTCCTGCGTTCACTCGCCTTGGATCAACAGCAGAAAGCCATCGGCGTGATTCTATCAGGCATGGGTTCCGACGGAACGCCGGGTCTGCGTGACATCAAGGAGAAGGGCGGCCTGGTGGTCGCGCAGGAACCATCCAGCGCGAAGTTCGACAGCATGCCACGCAGTGTGATCGATGCCGGCCTCGCGGACATCGTAGCGCCGGCCGATGAACTGCCCGGGCGGATCATGGCTTGGCTCGAACGCGTGCCGCATGCGGCGGTGCCTGCAGCAGGCCTCGAATCCCACATGCGCGGCGCTCTTGAAAAGATCCTGATCCTGATGCGCACCCGGACGGGCCATGATTTCTCATATTATAAGAAAAACACGTTGTATCGCCGGATCGAGCGCCGCATGGGCATTCACCAGATTGACAAGATCGCGTCTTATGTGCGCTTCCTGAACGGGAATCCGGAGGAACTGGATCTGCTCTTCAAGGAACTGCTCATCGGCGTGACGGGTTTTTTCCGCGACCCCCATGTCTGGCAGTTGTTGCGCGAAAAAACCCTGCCCGGGCTGCTTGCCAGCCATCCCACGCGGTTGCTGCGGGCATGGGTCGCCGGGTGCTCCACGGGCGAGGAAGCCTACACGCTTGCCATCGTCTTCAGGGAGGTGGTGGAGAAGCTCGCTCCCGGGAAGAGTTTCAAGCTTCAGATTTTCGCCACGGATCTCGACCGGGATGCGATCGACAAGGCGCGACAGGGTGTTTTTCCGGCAAGAATCTCGGCGGATCTCACAGCGGAGCAATTGCGCCGATACTTCACCGGGGAGGAGAGCGGCTACCGGGTGCGTGCGGAGATCCGGGAAATGGTGATCTTCTCGCCGCACAGCCTGATTATGGATCCGCCCTTCACCAAGCTGGACATCCTGAGCTGCCGCAACCTGCTGATCTATCTGGTGCCGGAAATGCAGAAGAAACTTTTTCCGCTGTTTCATTACAGCTTGAATCCTGGCGGCATCCTCGTCCTGGGGAATGCCGAAACCATCGGCCATTTCACCGGGCTGTTTGCCACCGTCAGCGGGAAATCGCGGGTTTACCAGCGGCTGGATCCCGCCGTGCGGACGGAGCCCGTCGAGTTCCCCTCCTCCTTCGCGCCCGGCCTGTTCGCGGCTTCCGATGCGCTCGAAGCGCGCAAACCTTACATGAATCTCCAGACACAGGCCGAGCAGTTGCTCCTCCGGCGTTATGCCCCACCTTCGGTTTTGGTCAATGAATTGGGAAACATCCTCCACATCAGCGGAAAGACCGGCAAATACCTCGAACCCGCGGCCGGCAAGGCAAACCTCAATATCTTCGCGATGGCCCGCGATGGCCTGCGCCATGAATTGGCATCCGCGTTCCAAAAGGCGCTCCGCCAGGCCGGGCCGGTGGTCCTACGCGGCCTGGGCATCGGCACCGACGGCTGCTGCCAGCATGCCGACGTGATCGTCGAGCGCCTGGAGGTCACCGAGCCGCTGGCGGGCCTCGTGATGATCGTATTCTGTGACATCGCCGCCCCGTTGGAAACGAAAGTGCCGGCGCGCACCGGCAAGAGCGGTGCGCAGCATCCACGGCTGGCCGAACTCGAACTGGAACTCCGCCAGAACCGCGAGGAGCTGCGCAACACGCGGGAGGAAATGCAGACCTCGCAGGAGGAACTCAGGTCCGCCAACGAGGAGTTGCAGTCCACCAATGAGGAGATGCAATCCACCAACGAGGAACTCACCACCTCCAAAGAGGAAATGCAGTCGCTCAATGAGGAGTTGCAAACGGTCAACGCCGAGTTGCAGGGCCGGCTCGACGAGCTTTCATTGTCCAACAACGACATGAAGAACCTGCTCAACAGCACCGAGGTGGCCACGTTGTTTCTCGACAAGGATTTGAAGATCCGGCGTTTCACCACGCAGACCACCAGAATCATCAAACTCATCCCCGGCGATGTGGGCCGGTCCATCACCGATTTGGCGTCCGAATTGCTTTATCCCGACCTGTGCGAGGACGCCCGTGAGATCCTGCGCAAGCTGGGATCCGTTGAAAGACCGGTCCGCACGCGCGACGGCGGCTGGTTCAGCGTGCGCATCATGCCCTATCGCACGCTGGATGACCGCATCGATGGCGTGGTGATCACCTTTTGGGACATCACCGTCTCCAAGACGCTGGAAGCGAAGTTGCAGGAGATGCAGCTCGCCCTCGAAAACCGGCTGGCGGGGAAATCGACGGAATTGGACAAGGCAAGAACGGAATTGAAGGCCGCTCGCAAGCGAACGCGGAAAACCTGACCAAACCCTCATGCCCGCCAAGTCCAAGACCGGAGAAAGTCCCGCCGCATTGCGCAGCCGTGCCGAAAAACGCCTCGGAACAACGGCAACCGGGCTTGTTGATGCCGACGCGCGGCGCATGCTCCACGAACTGGATGTTCATCAGATCGAACTGGAGATGCAGAACACCGAACTCCGCAGCGCGCGCGATGAGGCGGAAACTCTGCTCAATAAATACACCGAACTCTATGATTTCGCGCCGGTCGGCTACTTCACCCTCGCCGCCGACGGCAGCATCCTGCTGGTCAATCTAACCGGGTCCACAATGGTTGGCAGCGAGCGCTCGAACTTGATCGGCCGCTCCTTCGGCATGCTCATTGCCTCCGCGCAACGCGCCGCATTCAAGGTGTTTCTGGAACAGATTTTCGCCAGTGATGCCAAACAATCCGCGGATTTCGAACTGGCCGACGCGAACGGGCCGGCGCGTATCGTCAATATCGAGGCCCGGCGTTCACCCAGCGGATTGGATTGCAGTGCCATCATCCAGGACATCACCGAGCGCAGACTGGCCCGGGAGCAGATTCGCCTCTCGGAAATCCGCTACCGCCGCCTGTTTGAAGCGGCGCATGACGGCGTCCTGCTGATTGATCCGGGAACCAGCAGGATCATCGATGCCAATCCGTTCATGACACGGCTGCTGGGCTATGCGCGCGAACAGTTGATCGGCAAGGAGCTGTTTGAAATCGGACTGCTCAAGGATGAGGCGGCAAGCCGGGCAATGTTTCGCAAACTGAAAAGAAGCCACGAAGTCCGCTATGAGGACCTGCCGCTGGAAAGCCAGGACGGCCGTCACCAGGAAGTCGAGGTGGTCGCCAATCTCTATCAGGAAGATGGCCGGCCGGTCATCCAATGCAATATCCGCGATATCACCGTGCGCAAGCTGGCCGAGGACATGTCGCGCCGGAACGTGAAATTGAATCTGGAAATCGCCCGCAGAAAGGTCGTCGAGGAGGAACTGCGGACCCATCGCAGGGAACTGGCCGGACTCCTGAGGCAATCGCGATTGCAACAGAAACAGCTGCGTGACCTTTCCCACCGGATGCTGCACGTCCAGGAGGAGGAGCGGAAGCGCATCAGCCGCGAGTTGCACGATGTCATCGCCCAAACCCTGGTGGGCATCAACGTCCATCTGGCGGTGCTGGCCCGGGGAAGCGCCGCCGCGCCGGAAACCCTCCAGCAGCAGATTTCCAACACTCAGCGGTTGGTGGAGCGGGCGGTGGAAATCGTGCATGATTTCGCCCGGGAACTGCGCCCGACGATGCTCGACGACCTGGGGATGATTCCGGCGCTCCAGGCGTTTCTGCAACGATTCATGGCGGACACCGGAATCCGGGTCAGCCTGCAGGCGTTCGCCAGGATCGATCAATCGCCAGGCAGGGTGCGCACGGTGCTCTACCGCGTTGCCCAGGAAGCGCTCACCAATGTGGCGCGCCATGCCAAGGCCAGCCGTGTCGAACTCACCATCGAGTCACTGGAAAAAGTCATCCGCATGACCATCAAGGACAACGGACAGGGGTTCCAGGTCAGCGGGAGAGCGGGTTCGGGAAAGAAAAACCGTCTCGGCCTGATCGGCATGCGGGAGCGTGTCGAGATGATCGGCGGCACGTTTCAAGTGGACTCCGCGCCCGGCGGGCCGACCATGGTGCGGGTGGAGATTCCCGCCACGGAATGAGGATCAATGCAAAAAAACGCCTGCGGCGAACCGCAGACGTCGGGTTTTTTTGCCAGGAAAAAGGGGGGTCTTCAGTTTTTGAGACCTGCGAATCCATCAAGTGAATTCGGAACCAGCACCTTGCCGATGCTGTGCATGACGCCATTGGTGGCGGTGACATCGGCGCTGAATACCTTGTTGCCATCGACTTCGATCTTGTCGGCTGAAACGTCGATTTTCAATTTCGCGCCATTGACGGATTTCACGTCGCCGTCGATCAGATCGGCGGCGAGCATCCTGCCGGCGACCACATGATAGAGCAGGAGCATGCGGAGTTTTTCCTTGTTCTCGGGGAGCATGAGCTTGGTCAGCGTTCCGTCAGGAAGTTTGCCGAATGCCTCGTCGGTCGGAGCAAAGACCGTGAATTCATCCTTGTTGCCAAGGGTCGCATCGAGTCCCGCGGCCTTGAGGGCCTTGGTGAGGGTGGAGAATGACGCGCTGTCGGCGATGACCGTGGTCAGTGAGCCGGGCTGGATGGCGACCTTCTCCTCCATCACGGGTTTTTCAGCCGGAGTGTTCTGGGCGAACGCGACTGGATTGAGCGCTGCGATTGAAAGAAGCAGCACGGTGTGGGTCAGGTGTTTTGTTTTCATGATATGTTATCTGGTTGTGGGGATCGGCACGCATGGCCGTCCTCAGTGGATGAAGATGGAACGCGATCACCTGGAGCGCCATGGGGTGTATCCCCACTTTTCCGGCGGATGGCGCGCCGGTGGAAGCGGCTTGTCTTTTCGCGCGCCGGCACAAGGGCCGCCCCGTCTGAACGGGATCAAGCACCGGGCCGCCGGATGAAGTGGGGTTTCACCCCATTGTTCCCAGCGGCATGCCGTGTGAGATTGGCATGTCCCGCAGAGCGCACCCGGTTCATCCAAATAGGGACGTCAAACCCTGCCGCAGCAGGGCCGGTGGATCGGATGCGAAAAAAAACCAAAGCCATGTCAATAGGAACCATTCTTCTGGTCATACTCGTTCTGCTTTTGATTGGAGCCATCCCCACATGGCCGCATAGCCGGAGCTGGGGATATTTCCCAAGTGGCGCGCTGGGCTTGATTCTCATTATCCTGATCATCCTGCTGGTGCTTGGAAAAATCTGATCACGGTGGAACGGAGATGAACTTCAACCCCGGCACGCGGGTGATTTTCCGTGTGCCGGGTCAAGACACACGACCCAAAAAATTCATGAACGATCAATCCATGGAATCTTATCAGAAAAAGACCTCGTGCGACGCGATGCGCAGGATTTCCCGGTTTGGAATGGCGGTGGCGCAGGTCGTCTTGCTTGGCCTCGGCGCCGCCATCGCAAGCGGACAGGCGGAGGATTCCTCGATTGATGACCAAGGGGCGCAAGTGCTCACCCGTGGCCCGGTCCATGAGGCATTCGCCGAAATTGTCAGCTACAATCCGGAACCGGGGGTTATTGTGGAGAGAGTCCCTCCGCAAGCGATCGAGGAACTGCCGCCTGAAGTGCGGCCGGCAGGGGACAACATCACCTGGATTCCCGGTTATTGGGGCTGGGATGACGAACGGAGCGACTACCTCTGGATCAGCGGCACCTGGCGCGCCCTGCCGCCCGGACGCGAGTGGACCACCGGCTATTGGGCCACAGCCGGCCAAGGCCACCAGTGGATTTCCGGATTCTGGGCTGACTCCACCGTTGAAGAGACCACCTATTTGCCAAAACCGCCGCTGACCGTGGAGGCCGGCCCCAATATCGCGGCTCCCTCGCGCGACTATGGCTGGACGCCGGGAAACTGGATGTGGCAACAGGAACGCTACGCCTGGAGACCCGGATACTGGGCGCAGGGACGCGCGGATTGGGATTGGATTCCCGCCCACTATGTGTGGACACCACGCGGATATGTCTTTGTCGATGGGTATTGGGACTATCGCTTTGACCGGCGGGGCGTTCTTTATGCTCCGGTTTACTTTCAACAGGGCTACTACTCGCGACCGGGCTACTCCTACTCGCCGGTGGTCGCCATCGGGCTCGTAGCCTTGATGGAGCACCTTTTCCTGAGGCCCAACTATCATCACTACTACTTCGGTGACTATTACGACCGGAGATACCGGAACAACGGCTACTATTCGCCGCATGCCTACCAATCCAGCCGTTACGGCTACGATCCGGTCTATTCCTACCGGCGTTGGACGCACCGGGAGGACCGGGATTGGGAACGCCGCTATGAAGAGTCCTATGATTATCGCCGCGATCATGAGTCCGCGCGACCGCCGCGCACCTGGGCCGACCAGAAGAGGCTCAAAATGGATTCGGCCGAGGTCACACGGAATCGCCTGATGCTGGCCGGCCCGCTTGAGCAACTGGCGAGACGGGAAGACAGCCCGCTGCGGCTCGAGCCTGTGCCAAAGAAAGAAAAGGACCGGCTCGCCGGGCTTGGCCGGGAGCTGCGCAAAACCCGTGACCAGCGACAGTCGCTGGAAACCGCGGGCCCGAGCACCGCAACTGGAAGACAAGAGCGGGAAATCAAGCCGACAAAAGTGAGGCTCCCGAAATCGCCGATCATCGGCAGGGAGCCCGCACGGTTGTCGCCCAAACAGGCTCCGCCGAAACGGCAACAGGCACCGGCCACGGCCGAACCAAAAACCCGCAGGCCGGATCAACCGGCGGGTGCGACCAAGCCGGGGCCCGAACCCAAGCGCCAGCAGGAACCACGCGGAGTTGAGGCAAAGAAGGAGCAGCCGGTGCCCGAACGCAATCAGGCCACACCTCGGATGAGAAAAGAACAGCAGCCCACGCGGCGCGAAACAGGACCTCAAACGGAGAAACAACAACCGCCACCACCCGCACGCGGCGCGGAGAGGCCGCCAAGGGAAGTCCCGGTGAAGCCGCAACCCAAGGCCAGGGAACCGGAACGCGGAACACAAGCGCAACCCCGCCAACCCGCGAGGACCGCTCCCGTGAGGCCCGTTGAAGACGCAAAACCTCAGGATGGTCGCAAGCAGACACCGGCGGCACCCGAACCATCTGCCGGCAGAAAGCCTGATCCGGACAAAAAAGATGCGGAGCAAACCATCGAGGATGCCCGCAAGAAGGAACGCAAATAATGTCCCGCCCCCGACGGAACGTCCGAATTGACACGGTGAGGTAAGCTATGGCCGGGCAACCGAACCCGACCATGAATCCCAAAGACGACAAGACCACCCGCACGCGCCGCCAGTATTCCGCCGAGGAAAAAGTCCGGCTGC
>JBGSUP010000538.1:0-8633 GCA_041753485.1 Akkermansiaceae bacterium | reverse complement strand
GCCGGCCTGCTGGATGTTCCCATCGAGCGGACCGGCGCATTCGAAGTCGCCTCACGAGCCCGTGGCACACCGCGGGTGGCGAATGCCTTGCTGCGCTGGGTCCGCGACTACGCCCAGGTGAGGGGCGAAGGGCACATCGACGGCCAAATCGCCGATGCCGCGCTGGCCATGATCGAGATCGATTCCCAAGGGCTCGATGAAATGGACAAGCGTCTTCTTGAAGTGCTCATCTACAAGTTCGGCGGCGGCCCGGTGGGGCTCAACTCGCTCGCGGTTGCCGCAGGTGAGGACGCGTCAACCATCGAGGAAGTCCACGAACCCTTCCTCATCATGCAGGGTTACCTGATGCGCACGCCGCGTGGCCGGATGGCCCTGCCATCGGCCTACGAGAAAATCGGCGCTTCGCCGCCACCCGCCCGCCCGGACGAGCCTCAGCAGGATTTGTTTTGAGAATCTCCGTGATGGACGAATCCCGGTGCCGCGCTGTGCTCCCCCGCGAGTCAGGACGACTCAGGCATTCAGGGTTTTGTCCTTTCCGGAACGGCAAGCGCGAGATCGATCACATGAAACGAATCGGGGTACATGCGGAGTTCGAGTTCCTCCGTCATCAACTCGGTGACGAGTTTGGACCGATCACCCGGGTCAAAGACCAGTCTGTAACCTGTGAAAATGCCGCCATCCGGAAGCTTGATATTGTTTACGGGTGATTTCGGCTTGAAATCCTCGATTTCAGCCTGGATCCGCTCGCCTCGATAGAAAATCGTCAAATCACGGCCGGACGCTTCCAGCACAGGCACCACGGAAGTCCATTGGTAGTTCTCGCCCTGATGCGCCTCGAGTTCGAGGAGCATCAGCGCCGGGCATTGGTTGATGGAGTCAAACCCGGAGGGCGCGATGACGCGGGGTTTCCAATGGCGGATCGAAACGATGCCCTTGCCCTCACGTTGGAACATTTCCACGGCGAACTCGGCGACCGCATCGCCGTTCCAGGATTTCCCGCCGCGGAAGCGGCTGGCGACGATTCTTTGGAGTTTCTCCCACGTCCGGTTCTCGTCCCGCCCGATTTCCGTCCGGGTGCAGCCCGCCTTGCAGAGCCAGAACAGGTGATTGGTCAAGAGATTCACCGCGTCGGATGAACGGTCCTCGTAGTCTCCCCGGGACGGGATCGCCTTGCGGTCGAACGACATGCCTGCGGGCGGCACGAGTAATTCCTTCGGATCAAAACACTCGACGCCTTTCGCCGGAAGAATCCGTGCCTGTCCGATTTCCTGTGAAACCGGCGTTGATGGTTTCGGCGTTCTCCCCGCCAACTCCTCACCATGATGGTTCATGATCCACGCCTGATCCGCAGGGGATAGCTGATGGAATACCACAGTGACCAATCGCCCGTCACGGGTCTCGAGTTTCACCCTCGCGTCCATCACCCGCCGTGAATCGGGGGTCAGCTCTTTGATGGTCGCTTCAATCACGGTGCCCGCGACGCTGGTCCACTTCCGCACCTCCGATGCCTCGCCAGCTGCCCAAGCCATGATCAGAATCCATGACGTGATGATTGGTGGCAACCCTCTCATTGGCAAAGCGAATCATCCGGAATATGGAAGGTCAAGTCCGCCGTGCCCGATGCCTTTACGGCGTTTTCCCTTCCCGGCTTACCCAGGAAACCTCTTTCGCCGCATGCTCATGAATGCGCCTGCCCGGCGATGCGGCGAGTCCCCAGTACCCGGTGGTAACCGCGTGATGCCACGGACGAGGGCTTGTCACGGGAAAATCCCGAATCTACGATGATTATTCATGAACCCCGTCGTCCACGAAACCATCCAGCGACTGCGCAGCTCCGGCCTGCGGCGCACCAAGGCGCTCGAAGAGCTGATCATCACCTTGTTGGAAAGCGAGCGGCCCATGACTCTGGCGGAACTCGCCGCTTCCGCGCGCCTCACCGACCAATGTGACAAAGCCACTGTTTTCCGCCTGCTCCAGCGCCTGACGGAACACGCGGTGGTCCGGCGGCTCGGCCTGCATGAGCGGGCGGCCTACTTCACCCTGCTGGTCCCGGGAAAACACAGTGACTATCTCATTTGCACCAAGTGTGGCAGCATCGAGGCCATCCAGGCCCCGTGCCCGGTCCATCAGTTGGAAGAGGAAATCCGTCAGAAAACCGGCTACCGGAACCTCTATCACGAACTGGAGTTTTTCGGCACCTGCCCGAAATGCGCGTGACCACTCCGGCCCGGAACGACATGTGCGGCCGCCTGCGCTTCGCTGTGCCCGGAAATGGCGGCTGGCGCGGGGAAACCCAAGGTCCTGTCTCCACGCTGTTCCCTCCTCCCGCCCTGGCGGGTATCGACCGGAAGATGCCATTTGATCAGAATTGCGGATTGCGGCGCGGCGGCAGGAGGGATTGACTGTCCTCGTGATTGTAACTGAAGAAAATGCGAGGCGTCTTGGGGCCGGCAGGGTGCTGCTGTTGCTTGCGGCGCTGGCGATCACGGTGGCCGGGTTGCGGGCGGCGCAGAATCTATTCCTGCCGGTCTTGCTGGCGTTTTTCGTCGCGACGGTGAGTTTTCCGATCACCCGCGCGCTGACCCGGCGCAAGGTCCCGCGCCTGATCGCGGTGTTGCTCACGGTGCTGGTGGATTTCTCCTTCATCGCCGGCGTGGTGTTGCTGGGGGTGGTCCTGATGCAGGACCTGCAGGACAAGTGGAATTCCAAATACGCCGCGCAGATCTATCAGCAGGTGAGGGACGGATCGCAGGTGCTCGCGGAAAAACTCGATCAACTCGGAGTGGTGGACGCGCAGGAGAAGATCCGCATCGCGGTGGAGAACAACCTCGCCTCGCTGCAGCAGATCCGTTTCGAGCGGATCTGGGATTTGGGCACCGGGGTCCTGGGGCAGGTGGTCGGCTTTTTCGGTGCGGCGGTGATTTTCCTCATTCTAACGGTTTTCATGCTGTCGGAGGCGGAACAATTCGGGCGCAGGCTGCAGGCGATCAGCCAGGCGCGCGGGCCGAACATCGCCCGCATGTTGAGCGCCACCCGCGACATCCAGCGCTACCTTGCGATCAAGACCGCGGTCAGCCTGGTCACCGGATTCCTCGCCGGCCTGCTGTGCTGGGCGGCGGGACTGGATTTTTACATCCTGTGGGGAATCGTCGCCTTCGCGCTGAATTTCATCCCGGTGGTCGGCTCACTGGTGGCCGGTGTGCCGCCGGTGATCCTTGCGTTGTTGGTGGCCGGTGTGCCAAACGCGCTGCTGGTGGCGGGAGGCTACCTGCTGATCAACAATTTCCTCGGCAATTTCCTCGAGCCCATTCTGGTAGGCAGGCGTTTCGGCATCTCGACGCTGGTGGTGGTGATTTCGGTGATGTTCTGGGGCTGGGTCTGGGGCCCGCTGGGCATGCTGCTCGCGGTGCCACTCACCATGGTGCTCAAGGTGATTCTCGATGGCAGCGAGGAGTTCCGCTGGATCGGTGTGGCGATCTCCGCCGATGACCCGCGCGTTCCCGCCGATACCAAACTTCTGGAGGTTTCTCCGAAGCCGGAGCCGGGAACCACTGCGGAACCGCACAGCGGGCTGGGCGCGTAGGGAGAAAAACCGTCCCTTTGCGCTGGAATATCCGGTCGTGCGCGACATCTTCCGGCCATGGGTTTGACGCGCTTTCAGAAACTCGCCGCTGCGGCCTTGTTCTCGGTGCTGTTCCTGATGTTTGTCGGTGCGATCGTGCGGGTCACCGGATCCGGCATGGGCTGCCCCGACTGGCCGACCTGCTGGGGGTGTTTGATTCCGCCGACATCGGTGGACGACGTGGATTTCGACCAACTGCCGATCGAACGGTTCCAGAAGAAAGCCAAACGCATGGGACGCGATCCCGCGACGATCACCGCCGATAGCCTGCGCGCCGAGTTCAACCCGCGCCATGTATGGACCGAGTTCGCCAACCGCCTGTGCTCGCTGCCGGTGGGTTTTTTCTCGCTGGCCACCTTCATCGCCGCGTTCTGGCAGCGGGGGAAGCGCCCGCTGGTGTTCTGGATGGCCTTCGCTTCGTTGGTCGTGGTTTTGGTCAATGCCTGGATGGGCGCGCGCGTCGTCTATAGCGGGCTGAAACCCGGTGTTTTAACAACCCACCTGGCCCTGGCCATGGCGCTGACCGGCATGCTGATGTATTGCGCCTGGCGGGGAACAGACCGGCCATGGCAGGTGCGCATGGCTCCCGCCCCGCTGGCCCGGCTGAGATGGGTGGTGGCGATTTTGCTGGTGACCGTGGTGGCGGAGGGAATCCTTGGTGCCCAGGTGCGTGAAATGACCGATGAACTCGCGAAATTCCACGTCAACGCACCGCGCTCCACCTGGATCGGCGAGCTTGAGGAGTCGTGGAAATACCTCTTCCACCGGAGTTTCTCGTGGGCCGTATTCGCCGCCGCGATCTGGGCCTGGGTGCTCACCGTCCGCCACCGTGAGGGCGGCCCCGGATGGGTCGAACGCTCGGTGTTGGGAATCGTGCTGGCGCAAATGCTCCTGGGTGTGGTGATGGCGCAAATCCATATCTACTCATGGGTGCAGGTGCTTCACGTCGGCCTGGCCGCGGTCTTGCTCTCGCTCATCTGGCTGTGGGCATTCGGCCTGCGGTTTTTCCTTCCGCCCGTGCCCCGCCCGGGTATTCCCTCTAGCAAGTCATGAAGATCGGCATCGCTCAAATCAACCCGGTGGTCGGCGATTTTCCCGGCAACGCCAAACGCATCCTCGCCGCCTACCGGGAATGCATCGAGGCGGGCGCAAACCTCGTGCTCACCCCGGAACTCTCGCTGGCCGGTTATCCGCCGCGCGATCTGGTCTTCAAGTCGCAGTTCGTGCCGAAATGCCTGCAAGCGCTCGATTACCTGGCCGGCGAAACCCGCGAGGTGCCGCTGCTGGCCGGTTATGTGGACCACAATCACCCCACCCATCCCGGCAAGCCGTTCCGCAACGCCGCCGCATGGCTGGAGCATGGCGAAATCCGCCATCGCATCTGGAAAACCCTGCTGCCTACCTACGATGTTTTCGACGAACGCCGCTACTTCGAACCCGGCGAATCCTGCGAACCGGTCCTCTGGAATGGCAAACGCATCGGCGTGACCATCTGCGAGGACATCTGGACGGAGGACTACCTGCAGCGCCCGTTCTACGACCGCGATCCGGTGGATGAACTCGCCGCCAAGGGCATCGACCTGTTAGTCAATCTCAGCGCCTCGCCGTTTCATCTCGGCAAGCCCGCGCTGCGGCGCGCGATGATCGGCGGCATCGCCCACCGCGTCAAGGTTCCGGTCGTTTATTGCAACACGGTTGGCGCGAACGACCAGCTTGTTTTCGACGGCCATTCGCTGGTCGCCGGGGCCAACGGCAGGATCCAGGTGCAGGTCCCCGGGTTTGTGGAAACCTGCCGGGTGGTCGATCCCTTCTCGCCCGCGGAAAAAGACGCGCCACTCGATGACTGCGAAGCCTCGCATATCTATCAGGCATTGGTGCTCGGCCTGCGCGACTACGTCACCAAGTGCGGCTTCTCCAGCGTCTGCCTCGGCCTCAGCGGCGGCATCGACTCCGCGCTCACCGCCGTGATCGCCGCCGATGCGCTGGGCCCGCAGAACGTCCGTGGCCTCACGATGCCCAGCGCCTATTCCTCGCGCGGCAGCGTGTTCGACTCGTTCGCCCTCGCGGACCATCTCGGCATCCGCTGCGATGAAGTGCCGATCGGTCCCGCCTTCGAGGCGATCAAGCAAACCATGCGGCCTCTTTTCGATGGAACACCCGAGGATGTCACCGAGGAGAACATGCAGGCCCGCATCCGCGGCCTGCTGCTGATGGCGCTCTCCAACAAGGAGAATCACCTGCTTCTAACCACCGGCAACAAGAGCGAGCTCGCCGTCGGCTACTGCACCATCTACGGCGACATGAACGGCGGCCTTGCCGTGATTTCCGACCTGCCGAAAACCCGCGTCTATCAGGTCTCGCGCTGGATCAACCGCGAACGCGAGATCATCCCGTGGAACACCATCGACAAGCCGCCGAGCGCCGAACTCCGGCCCGACCAGAGGGATCAGGACAGCCTGCCGCCTTATGAGATTCTCGATAGCATCCTTGAGTTGTATGTTGAGCATCACATGTCCGCCGATGAAATCGTCGCCCGCGGATTCGAGGAAAGCACCGTGCGCTGGGTGCAGCGCCGCGTGGATCTCAACGAATGGAAGCGCCACCAGGCAGCGCCCGGCCTGCGCGTGACCTCAAAAGCCTTCGGCATCGGCCGCCGCATGCCCATCGTCCAGCGCTTCGTGAGCTGACGCGCGGCTTTTCAGCCCGATGCCTTCGTCCATAGCGCTTAACGGGCAGCCGGAAGTACCTTGAATGTGACGGGATTCGTGGTTCCCATTGAAATCCAAAGATCAGCTTCCGGAGCCCAGTCGTTGAAAAGCTTGGTGGAGTGAAGCTTGAAAAACAATGAGTAGATCCCTGCTTTCATTGCAGTAACCGACCCACCTCCGGTCCCGTCCTTGAAAAGAAAATCGATCCCATCGCCATCGTGGGGCTGCAAAAGCCGCGCAATCATGGGGTGGGAATAGCCTTGGCCTGGCTTGAGAAGAATGGGCGGAGTGCTGATCGCGTAATCCCTGCTTTTTCCGAGAGCCATCGCCTTACCATCCGGACCCTTCAGCATCGCAGTAAAACAATCGAACGTGGGAACGACAATCAGTTTCTCTCCACGATTCACGATCCGCAACTGAAGCGTCACTTCGTCGCGACGATCAGGATCTGGTGTGAATTTCGAACCATGATAGCGGACGGCCCGCCACTGATCCTGAGTGACGACGGAAAATTCAAGCGTATCGATTCGGCGTGGAGGCGATTCGATGATTCTCAGGAGGTCGGGATAGATCGGGGAGCCTATTCCCGGGACAATCAGGAGAGTGGATATCAGGAGCCTGGCAATTGAAGATTTCATATCGTTAGCGAAGAGCTTGAATGATTTCACGGGGGGCGGTGAACAGGCTGGTCTTGCAAGTCGCCTCGTGTTCGTGGCCATCGCGGTCCAGATAGCGCACTTCGCAAATGCGGTCGTTCTGTTCGCCGAACCAGCCCTTGCCGAAGGGTGCCCAGCCGGATGAAAGCAAGCGCCCGCCGCGCTCTTGGATGTAGGATCGGACCCGGCCGCCGTCCATCCCGCCGGCGAGCAGGCGGATGACTATGGCCAGGGCGATGAATCCGGGAATGATGAGGAAAGCGATGTCCATGGAGGTCAACGGGGCTGTGAGATGTCAGCAGAACTCCTGGTGACCCGAGGCCACAGAAACCCGCTGGAGCGATGCGTGGAATCCGTAACGGTGCCTCTCAATTCGAGTTTCTCAGATTCGATATGGGAGATGGTGAGGCCAAACACCGAAAGTGAGGTCTTGAGCTTTGCGATGGTGGGCGTGGCGAGAAGTGCTTTTTCGAAAGGGTTACCCAGTTGGATCATTTTCGGGTTGTGCATGTTACCAGCGGACTTACGCGCTTCCTTCAACTCACGCGGCGCATCACGCTCAAGGCCGTCTTCATTCGAAAGCCGGATTGCCAACCGGAAGTGCACCTGTGGTTTATGAAAGCAAAGTCATCCTTTCAACCGGAATCGGGAGGCTAGCCTGGGATTCATGCAATCAAACCAAGCTTCCGGCGGCTGCGGACGGCATGAAAAAGGAGCGGACCGCGCCGGGAACTCCCGAACACGCGACCCGCCCCTGGGTGATTCCGGACGTAACGATTCAGTGCCGCAGCCCGAATGCGCACACGTTCGCAGTGCCGATCAGCAGACCTTCGGCGAATGCATCCACGCTGAACACGCTGTTGAGCGCGGCCGCCGCGTCGTCCGTGAGTTTCAGCGTGACGCCCGGCAGGCTCAGGACCCGCAGGTATCCCTTCGGTTCGAGGGGCAGGGTGAGACCGGCAGGCAAGCCAAGGTCGAACAGGGGCAGACGTCCAACGGTCGCCTCGTTGACCACGACAAGTCCGGTGAGGACCGGCGCGGCCCCGGTGGTGTCGATGATGAAGTTGCGCAACTCGACGACGGTTCCGCCGGCTGTGAGGACAATGCCGTTTTTGTGCAGGATCTCACCGGCCGCGTTCGCAAGATCGATGCTTCCGGCCGTGATTGGGAATGCCAGGTTCTTGCCTTGGATCGGTGCGACTGTCACACCGAGACTGTCAGCCGCCGCAAGGAAACCCGGGTCGGGTGCCACCGTCGTGACTCCAGCCTGAAAGTCCGCCGTCGGGGCTGCCATCACACTTCCCGCAATCATCGCGATTGCGGCCGTCATCCATTTGATTTGTTGTTTCATGTTGGTGTTGTTTTGTTTGATTTGCTTGTGGGTTGGATGCCCCGGTTTCAGTTCGGAGCTTCGCCAATTCAGCCGCGTTTTTACGTCGCGCAAGTCCGCGGGTGTTTTTTTTACTAACAGTTTGCGGCGGCGGACTTCCGTCCTAATTTCTCCCCTTCCAAACCATGAAGCGTCCAGTGATATTCGTTGTCGGGATTGTGTTGGGCTGGCTGGGATCGGAGTCGTTCCGCGCCCTTGTCCCGATTGCGGCGGACCGCGGCTCACCCTCCGCCGGGGCGGCGTCGGACGCCATCTTG
>JBGSUP010000537.1:0-4004 GCA_041753485.1 Akkermansiaceae bacterium | reverse complement strand
GCGAAGTCGGGCCGGACAACAAGGTGCGGTCGTCGGTTTCCAACTCGAAGAGCTCCAGCTTGCGGGCATCCTCGTCGGTGATCCGGTGGTCCTCGTCGGGCTCCGGCGCTTGCGGACAGGCGGGTGTCTTCACGCACGCTTCATAACACAGGTGCCGCGCCACGGGAAGCACTACCACATGGGCCGACGCCGCTGAAATCCGTGAGACATGACAAGGGCAATCACAATCACAATACAGGGAACAAGGCCGGGCGGATCGCAGTATCGCCCCTCCTTGATGCATGCACTTGCCGCAGAGGAGCTGGTATCCGGCCGTGCGAAATTGGACTTTAAGGAACATGGCCATCAGACATCCTGCGGCACTTCCAGCCAAACGGCGAAAAATGATTTCACCGCACGGGAGGCCAAGGGACTGCTGACGCGCGGCAAGGTGGAAAAAGCCTTCGTTTACAGCCCGGCTCCGGATCCCGCGGCGAGGCTGGGGCTGTTGTGACGTCAGCCACTCAAAACTTCCGCAGCACCGTGTCCGCGCGGTAAGACTCGTCGGTTTCCGGGTGGTCGAGCGTGAAGTGCAGGCCGCGCGATTCCTTGCGGCGCAGCGCGCACTCGACGATCAGGCTGGCGACGGAGACGAGGTTGCGGAGTTCGAGGATGTCGGAATTGACGCGGTGGCCCCAATAAAAACCGCGCACTTCCTTGTTGAGATTGGCAAGTCGCGCGGCGGCGCGGCGCAGCCGGTTGTCGGTGCGCACGATCGAGACATAGTCCCACATCAGGCGGCGGATCTCGTCCCAATTGTGATAGATGACCACCAGTTCGTCGGGCTCGGCGACGTCGCCATGCTCCCATTCGGGGATTTCCGGCGGATTGAAGGTTTCCTTGCCCGGCGGATAGAGGAGCATGATCTCATCGAGCGCGCGGCGGGCGACGACGTTGCCTTCTAACAATGAATTGGATGCCAGGCGGTTCGCGCCATGGAGGCCGGTGCAGCCTGCCTCGCCGATGGCGAACAGCCCGCGGATGGTGCTCTTGCCGTTGACGTCGGTGAGCACGCCGCCGCACTGGTAATGGGCGGCTGGCACCACCGGGATCGGCTGGGTTTCGCAGTCGAGGCCGAATTTCAAGAGCGTCCCGTGGATATAGGGAAAACGCTCGCGCATGAAGCCCTTCGGCTTGTGGGTGACATCCAGATAGACGCAGGCCGCGCCGGTGCGCTTGAGTTCGCGGTCGATGGCGCGCGCCACGATGTCGCGCGGTGCCAGTGATCCGCGCGGGTCGATTTTCCTGGTGAAATCCTCACCCTTGGCATTGATCAGGATTCCGCCCTCGCCGCGCACCGCCTCGCTGACGAGGAACGAGCGCGCCTCGGGACCGGTGGCGCCCGGATTATAGAAACAAGTGGGATGAAACTGGATGAACTCCATGTTGGCGATCGATGCCCCGGCGCGCCAGCCGAGCGCCACGCCATCCCCGGTAGCCGAGTCCGGATTGGTGGTGTAAAGATAGACTTTGCCGCAGCCGCCGGCCGCGAGGATCACCCGGTCCGAGCGGAACACCTTCACCTCGCCGGTTTTGGATTCCAACACGTAAGCGCCGAGCACCCGGTCCTCGGCCACCGCGCCGAGCTTCACCGAGGTGATCAGATCGATCACGAAATGATGCTCCAACAAGGTGAGATTGGGCGTCTTGCGCGCGGTCTCGATCAGGGCGCGGGCGACCTCGCGGCCGGTGGTGTCCCTGGCATGCAGGATCCTGCGGTGCGAGTGCCCCCCCTCCTTTCCTAACAGGAAATGCCCGTCCGTGCGGTCGAAGGAAACGCCGTGGCCCATGAGGTCCCGGATCGCCTCTCCACCCTCGCCGATGATCGTGCGCACGGCGGCCTCCTTGCAGAGTCCGGCACCGGCATCCAGCGTGTCGGCCACGTGGCTTTCCACGGTATCGCCCGCGTCCCGCTGGTCCTCGGGCAAAACCGAGGCGATCCCGCCCTGCGCCCAAGCCGTGTTGGATTGGTAGGCGTCGCCCTTGGCCACCACGATCACCGATCCATGGCGGGCCGCGCGCAATGCGAAGGACAATCCGGCAATGCCGGCACCGATCACCAGGAAATCCGCTGTCATGTGCCGCGAACATGGACGCGCATCGGTGGCCGCAAAAGGCAAATTTGCGATTTCCGCAGCTTGACTGGCAGGCTGCACGGACGCACCACGGGGCATGAACTTCTTCGTGACGGGAACGGATACCGGCGTCGGCAAAACCCATGTCGCCCGGCTGATTCTTGAGGGCCTGCGCAAGGCGGGCATCGATGCCGTGGGCTACAAACCCGTGGCTTGCGGCGACCGCGATGACGCCCGGATCTTGGCGGCGGCTTCCGGCGGACTGAGCGAAGACGTGGTCAATCCGGTGTTTTTCAAAAGCGCGCTGGCACCCTACGTCGCGGGGCTGCTGGAAAACCGCAGCGTGGCCCCCGCGGAACTGATCGCTGGATTCCATCGGCTGGCGGCGGCGCATTCGAGGGTCATCGTCGAGGGCGCGGGCGGCTGGGAGGTGCCGGTCGCGGCGAACTACCGGATCTCGGATCTCGCGAACGACCTCGGCCTGCCTGTGGTGATCGTCGCTGCCAACCGCCTTGGCGCATTGAACCACATCCTTCTCACCATCGGTGCCATCCGTTCGCGCGACCTCACCTGTGCCGGCGTCTTCCTCAACCAGCTCGATGACGAACTCGACACCGCCATGATCACCAACAAGGGCGTGATCGAGGATCTAACGGGCGTGCCGCTGCTGGAGCACCTGATCCATGGCCAGGATTTCCTGGATGACGAGGTCTTGCAAAAACTCCCGGGCGCCGCGCCCGCCTGAGTGGGAAGCTTTGAATCACGTTTTTTGAGGCAGCTCAAAACGGCCGGCAACGATTCCGGGAACCGTGATGTCTTCATCGAGTTCATCCCAGCGGAGGGCAAAGCCGTTGACCTCGATGGTCACTTTTTTGAGATCATCTTCCGAAGCGTTGGCCAAGCGCCGGAATCGCTCGGCTGGAAAACCGACGATTCTTCCGTCATGAAGCTCGACATAGATGATCCGCTTTTCGGCCCATGCCCGGATGGCGGCGGGTTCGGTCAAAATCGATGCGTCAGCGGGCGCGGCGGTCGTCATATGCTTTCTTCAGTTGTTTCTGGTGTTCGAAAACGAGCGCTTCGATCCTGCGCAGTTCGTGGGACGCCACTCCCTTGTTACTGGCAAGCATGATGGCAGGTTCCAGCCAGAACTTGCACTCGCCGTCAGGAGTTCGCACATGGATGTGTGGCGGTTCATGACCTTCATCAGAGAAAAAGTGGAATCGAAACCGGCCGATTCGCAGGACTGTCGGCATGCGCGGAAACTAGCCCGATCAACCCGTGAACGCCAGAGATTTTCCTTCCCGCATCATGAGTATGTTTTGAGGGCGGCATCTTTCGGCCATGCTCCCCCGGCTGGCTCCGGGGGGGGAGAGTCCCGGAGCCTACCTTGAGGATTGTGCTGTCCTTTCATCGGGCAGCGTCCTAGGGATACTCCGCCCGTCCGGTTCGCACCATTACGTGATCGCGGGTGGCTTTCCTTCCATCCATGCCCGCAAAAAACTTCCACGTCCGCCAGGCCGCCGTCTCCGCCCTCCGCGCCTGGGCCAAGGGCCATGATTATGCCGAGTCGCTGGTCGAGCGCCACGCCCACCGGCGCATGCTTTCCTCCGCGGACCGCGGCCTGTTGCAGGCCATCCTCTTCGGTGTGCTGCGCCACCGGCGCTTGTTAGACCACTGGATCGGCGAGCTGCGCGAGGGCAAGGTGGACCCGGAAACCCGCGACGTGCTGCGCGTAGGACTCTGCCAACTTTTGATCCTCGGCATCCCCGAGCATGCCGCGGTCAACGAAACCGTGGAGTCCGGCAAAGCGAGCGTGCGCGGCCTGGTGAACGCCGTGCTGCGCCGCGCGATCGTTTCCCGCAAGCGCCTGCTCGACGACACCGCCGA
>JBGSUP010000536.1:0-6745 GCA_041753485.1 Akkermansiaceae bacterium | reverse complement strand
TCGTCCCTGCGGAGAGCCGCGCCGTGGCCGGGCATCTCCTCGGTTTTCCGGACGCCGACGCGCGAGCCCACCAGGCGCGTCCCATCGTGCTCGCCGGACTGTGTTTCCTGCCCGCGTTTGCCGCCTTCATTTACTCGCTTGGCGGCACGCTCGACCGCTACATCACGCGCCAGTTCCTGGGGATTTTCGCCATCTGCCTCTCCGCGCTGTTCACGATCTGGCTGCTCATCGATTTAAGCGACAATATCAGCGAGTTCCGCGAGTCCCCGAGCATGCTCGCCACCATGGGCACCTTCTACGGCACGCGACTGCCCGCCGTCCTGCTGCTGCTGCTGCCCTACAGCATCCTGCTCTCGTTGCTTTATGCGCTGGGAAAACTCTCCACCCACCGCGAAATCATCGCCATCATCCAGTCCGGCCGCGGGATTTTCCGCATCGCCCTGCCACTCATCGTTGCCGGCTTGCTCTTCACGCTCTTCAGTCTCGGCATCAATTACCACTGGGCACCCGTTGCCGAGGGCAAACAAGAGGAAATCCTTGCCGCAGCCCGTGGCAAGCAAGTCGCCGAAGCCAGCCAGGTGCTCTACCGCAATCCCGCCGACCGCCGCCTGTGGATGATCGGAGCCTTTCCCGCCGACTACGAAAAAGGCAAAGCCCTGCTCAATGTCGAGGTCACCACCACCGATGATCGCCAACGGATCGTCTCCCGCCTCTCCGCCAGCCAGGCGCGGTGGGAGCGGGAAAACCGCCGCTGGACCTTCGAAAACCCCTTGGTCAGTCACTTCTCCCCGGGCATGCCTCCCGAGTTTGAAAAATCCTCCAACACCCTGGCCATCGATTCCTGGTCAGAAACCCCCTGGCAACTCATCAAACCCGGACTCAGCGCCGCAAACCTCGGCATCCCCGACCTCCGCACCTGGCTACTGGCCAATCCCCGCCAATCCTCCTTCGCCGATCCCGCACCCTACCTTACCCATTGGCACTACCGCTGGGCGCTGCCCTTTGCCTGCCTCGTCACCGTGCTGCTCGCCACCCCGCTGGCCATCCACTTTTCCCGCCGCGGCCCCGGCGGCAGTGTTTTCCTCGCCGTCTGCCTCTCCGCCCTGATGCTGATGTTGAGCAACATCATCCTTGCCTTCGGTGAAGCCGGTATCATCCGCCCCGCCGTCGCCGCCTGGGCCCCCAATCTCGCCTTCACCCTGCTCGCCGCCTACCTCTTCCACCGCCGCATCACCGGCCGTCCGATCTATCATACCCTCCGAAAACTCCTGCCCTCCGCGGAATAATCTCAAACTTGAAATTTCAAATCCCAGATCCACTCACCCATGGCCCTCGCAGAATCCTGGCATGTCCGCTCCCGCGCCCGTGAATGCGCCGCCTCCCAACGCGCCTTCACCGATGGCGAAACCATCGTCACCGCCCTCTTCCCCGATCCCGAATCGTCCGGCTACCTCCGCCGCGATTACAGCCTCGATGCCTGGAACGAACTCCCCGCCGACACCGAAAAACCCTTCTCGTTCTGGAAAACCAGCTTCGCCGCGCCATCGGGCGGCCATGAGGAAGACGCTATCGAAAAACTCAGCCCCGAGGAAATCCTCACCCGCCTCGTCGAGGAGGACGAGGACCACACCGAAAACACCCGCTACATCCTCGCCGTGATGCTGGAACGCCGGAAACTCCTGCGCGAAACCGACCACCAACGCACCCCGAACGGCATCCTCCGCGTTTACGAACACCGCAAATCCGGCGAGGTCTATCTCATTCGCGATCCCGACATCCCGCTCGCCGATGTTGAGTCGCTCCAAAACGAGGTCATCGTCTTGCTGGAGAACAACGGCCGCATCCCGCAACCGGTGGTCTTGGAGCGTTCCACCGAACCGACACCCACCGATGACTCCGTGCCGCACGAAGCACCTGAAAGGTCTGAAGAGAAGTGATTGATTGTGCCGGGTAATTTGCTTTTGAGATGAAGGCCGCTGAGAAAGCCCACATGACGACCGGCCTGTCGTTAGACGCCTGCCCGACCTTCGAAGCTTATGCGAAGTAGGAGGTGAAGACCGGAAGACGGGGAAATGGGGCTTGGCGCGATCACTGTGGCGACGGTTACATAGAGCAGGTGCTTGAAGATTTTACCGGCCCCCACGGCAGGCCGGCGCGTCACCCTCGATCCATCTTCATTGATGGTCGTGACGGAGACGAGGTTCGGTTGTTTGGGCGCTGCCATTGGGCATCCGGAATTTCACACCTGCTGCCATTCGCCGCTCCTCGTGGCCAGCACAATACCGCACAATGGTTGTGGCAGGATACAGGGAGTCCCAGGCATTGTGATCAATACCGCTGCATGAGTGCATCTGCACAAAAACGGAGGATAGGCTTCCAGCCTGTCTTGGAAAGCGGGCGTCTTGCCTGCCATATCGGTTTTCCGTCCAACTGGAATCCCCGGGTGGACTTTGAGAGGTGCGGGCTGGCCTCCTCATACCTGCCTTGTCGAGAATCCGGATTGCCCAATCTCCGCATATCCTGCTTTTTTGATTCCACGGTTTCGCATCGAACCCACCTTTGCTTGCGATGGAGCCCGCCCCCCGTTAGTGCATCGGTATCTTCAGGTTTCGTCCGTTTGTGATGAACAGATGCCTTCCAGCTGGTTTGCCGCCGATTTCCCGCTTTGAGATCGGATCCTTGTGCAATGCACGCGGTCCGGAAATCCGCCCGCCAACCTGAGCGGTCACGCTTTCCTTTGCCAAACCCAACCCCATCCGCCATGAGCACTGCCGCCACCCTGCCACCCCTGCGGGATCTGGAACCCGATGTCCTTCAGGAAATCGACGATTGCGTGGAACGCTGGAGCGATCAGGAGGGCAACCTGATCATGATCCTCCATGAGATCCAAAACCACCACGGCTACGTGCCGCGCGAGTGCAGCCTGCTGCTCGCGGAGAAAACCGGCATCCCGCTCGCCCGGATCTATGAGGTGCTCACGTTTTATCATTACTTCCGGCTGATCCCGCAGGGCCGCCACAACATCACCGTCTGCAACGGCACCGCCTGCTACCTCAAAGGCTCGGCCCGCCTGCTCGATGAACTGGAAAGCCGCCTCGGTCTCAAGGATGGCCAGACGACCGCCGACCGCCAGTTCCACCTCGAAACCGTCCGCTGCATCGGCTGCTGCGGCATGGCCCCGGCGGTGGTCGTGGACAAACACACGCACGGCCGCGTCAACGTTACCGACGTGGCATCGATGATCGAACGCATCCGCATCCGGGACGAAACCGAAGCCTAGCCATGAAAAAGAACTTCACCACCACCTGGCAGACACTCCGCAACGACAGTGCCCGCCCGCCCGGTCAGGCGTGGATCCGCGTCGGCATGGACACCGGCGGCATCGCCTCCGGTGCCGAGCGCCTGTTCGATCAACTCCTTAACGCCATCGGTCAGGCCGACCTTGACATCCCGGTGCGCCGCGCCGGTTCCTACGGTTATTCGTTTGCCGATCCGCTTGTGGAAGTGAAGACCGCGGACCATCCGCCGGTGCTCTACGGCCGCGTGGACGAGGCGGCCGTCGAGGCGATCGTCACCCAACACCTTGTCGCCGGAAAACTCATCGACGATCACGTGATCGGCGCGCGCCGCCGTGGCACGATGATTTCCGGGCCGGTCACCGCCATCCTCGTGCACGACACCTGCACCGCCAGTGGCGACAAAACCCAGTTCTTCAAGGAATCCATTGAACTGGAACTCAACGATGCCGGACTCGCGGACAAGGTCCAGGTGCTGCGTGCGCTCGATCTCGGCATTTACGACGAGGGCTTGGCCGTGCAACTCCTGCCATCCGGTGTCACCTACACCAACGTGCTCAGCCGCGACATCGCCCGCATCGTCACCGAATCGGTCGCCCGCCATGCGGTGCTTGAACACCTGCTGTGGACGCGTCCCGACCCGCAATTGCGCATCGTTTTGCGCAACTGCGGTATCGTCGATCCCGAGTCCATCGACGACGCGATCCAGCACGGCGGCTACGAGGGCCTCGTGCGCGCACTTACCGAACAAACGCCCGAGGAAGTCATCGCCACGATGAAAACCAGTTGCCTGCGCGGTCGTGGCGGCGCAGGTTTCCCGACCGGTCTGAAATGGGAACTCACACGCAAACCGCAGGCCGACCGCAAATATGTCATCTGCAACGCCGACGAGGGCGACCCCGGCGCGTTCATGGACCGCAGCGTGCTCGAAGGCGACCCCCACGCCGTGCTCGAAGGGCTGATGCTCGCCGCCTATGCCATCGGCGCGCAGAAGGGCTATTTCTACATCCGCGCCGAATACCCGCTGGCGGTCAAACGCGTGCAGCTCGCCATCGAACAAGCGCGCGCCAAGGGGCTGTTAGGAAAGGATATCCTCGGCTCCGGCTGGGATTTCGACGCCGCGATCCGCCTCGGCGCCGGTGCCTTCGTTTGCGGCGAGGAAACCGCGCTGATCGCCTCGATCGAAGGCCGCCGCGGCAGTCCGCAACCGCGCCCGCCCTATCCGTCCGTCGAGGGACTCTGGGGCAAGCCCACCAGCATCAACAACGTGGAAACGCTGGCCGCCGTGCCATGGATCGTCGCCAACGGCGGCGAGGCCTACGCCCGCCATGGCTCTGGAAAATCCAAGGGCACCAAGGTCTTCGCCGTCACCGGCAAGGTGCGCCACGCGCAGCTCGTCGAGGTGCCGATGGGCATCCCTGTCAGGGAAATCATCTTCGGCATCTGCGGCGGCGTGCAGGACGAGGTGCCGATCAAGGGCGTGCAAACCGGCGGCCCGTCCGGCGGCATCATCCCGGAACGCCACCTCGACACGCCGATCACCTACGAGAACCTCATCGAACTCGGATCGATCATGGGTTCCGGCGGCATGCTGGTGATGAATGAAAACGACTGCATGGTCGATGTCGCCGCGTTCTATCTGAAATTCTGCGTCGATGAATCGTGCGGCAAGTGTGCGCCCTGCCGCGCCGGCGGTTACCAACTGCTGCAACTGCTGCTCAAGATCTCCAAGGGCAAGGGCGTGCCGTCCGATCTCGCGCTGATCCGCCGCATCTGCCAGTCGATGCAATGCGCCTCGCTCTGCGGACTCGGCCAGACCGCGCCGAATCCGGTGCTCTCGACGCTGCGGTTCTTCGAGGACGAATACCTCGCCTACATCGAGGGCGGCATCCCGTTCGCCCGCAAGCTCAAGAAGGCCCGCGAGGAGGGCCGCAACCTCAAGGAAGTTGTCTAACAAAAAAACATTTTCCCGCCATGATCACCGCTCCCGAGCCGCCGAAAACCCGCGCCATGGTCCATGCCACCATCAACGGCGTTCCGATCGAGGTTCCAGTGGGCACCTCGATCCTTGATGCCGCGCGCGGCGTGCAAATCCGCATTCCCACGCTGTGCAAACACCCGGACCTGCTGCCCACCTCCGCCTGCGGCTTGTGCATCGTGCGCATCGCCGGCAGCCGCAAGATGCCGCGCGCCTGCGCCACCGCTGTCGAGGAAGGCATGGAAATCACCACCCACGATCCCGAACTCACCGAGGTCCGCCGCACGACCATCGAACTGATCCTTTCGACCCATCCGAACACCTGCATCACCTGCGGCCGCAACACCAACTGCGAACTGCAGACGCTCGCCGCCGAGTTCGGCATCCGCCACGACGAAATCCCGCGTTACGTGCCGGACATCGAGCCCGACAACTCGACCGGCTCGATCGTCATCGATTTCACCAAATGCGTGAAATGCGGTCGCTGCATCCAGGTCTGCCAGGTGATGCAGAACGTGTGGGCGTTGTCGTTTTTGGAACGCGGCATCCATACCCGCATGGCCCCGGCCGGCGACATCAAACTGGCGGATTCCCCGTGCATCCGCTGCGGCCAGTGCTCCGCCCACTGCCCGACCGGCGCGATCGTCGAAAACGACGAGACCGCCGCGGTGTGGGAGGCGCTGCGCGATCCCGAACGCTTCTGCACCGTGCAGATCGCGCCCTCGGTGCGCGTCGCCCTCGGCGAGGCCTTCGGCTATCCACCGGGCGTCGATCTCACAGGCAAGATCTACACCGCGATGCGCCGGCTCGGTTTCAAGGCGGTATTCGACACCAATTTCTCCGCGGACCTCACCATCGTTGAGGAAGCCGCCGAGTTCGTGCAGCGTTTCACCAAAGGCGGCACGCTGCCGCTCATCACCTCGTGCTGCCCGGCGTGGGTCGATTACATGGAGAAACGCTTCGCGGATTTCGTGCCGAATTTCTCTACCGCCAAGTCGCCGCAGCAGATGCTCGGCGCGCTCGCCAAAACCTACTTCGCGGAAAAAACCGGTATCGACCCGGCGCGAATCTATCAGATCTCGGTGATGCCCTGCACCGCCAAGAAATACGAGATCGAGCGCACGGATGAGATGAGTTCGTCCGGCTACCCGGACGTGGACCTCTGCATCACCACCCGCGAGCTGGCGCGCCTCATCAAACAATCCGGCGTGGCATTCAAAGACCTGCCCGACGGCCAACCGGACTCGATCCTCGGCACCTATTCCGGCGGCGGACTGATCTTCGGTGCCACCGGCGGCGTGATGGAGGCCGCCCTGCGCACCGCCTACTTCCGCGTCACCGGCCGCAACCTGGAAAAGGAAGCCGTAAGCATCAAGGCGATCCGCGGGCTCGAAGGCATCCGCGGTGCCACCATCGACATCGACGGCACCATGGTGCGCGTCGCCCTCGGCGAGGCCTTCGGCTATCCACC
>JBGSUP010000535.1:0-7632 GCA_041753485.1 Akkermansiaceae bacterium | reverse complement strand
CCGCAGGGTGATTCCGGCCTTACCGGCCGCAAGATCATCGTCGATACCTACGGCGGCATGGGCCGCCACGGCGGCGGCGCGTTTTCCGGCAAGGACCCGTCGAAGGTCGATCGCTCCGCCGCCTACATGGGCCGCTGGGTCGCCAAAAACGTGGTCGCCGCCGACCTTGCCAAGCGCTGCGAGATCCAGTTCGCCTACGCCATCGGCCATCCGGAGCCGCTTTCCGTGCACGTGGACACTTTCGGCACCGGCACTGCCAGTGATGAAAAAATCCTCGCCGCGATCCTCAAAGTCTTTTCCTTCAAACCCGCCGACATCGTCAGGCAGCTCAAGCTGCTCCGCCCGATCTACTCGAAATCCACCAACTACGGCCACTTCGGCAAGAGCGACAAGGATCTCACCTGGGAAGCCACCGACAAGGTCGCGGCGCTGAAGAGGGCGATCGGCTGAGCGCCGAAAGACCCAAGACTTCAAGACCCAAGACGCAAGAAAAGAAATCACCATGCCACTGCACCACTTCGAAGACCTGGAAGTTTGGAAGCGCAGTTCGCGCCTTGCGGTTTCGATTCTTGAGTTGATAGATCCGGTCAAACTCTATGCGTTGCGGGATCAAATGGCCCGCTCCTGCATCTCGGTTCCATCGAACATCGCCGAGGGGGCGGAGCGTGAAAGTGACCGGGAGTTCCGCAGGTTTCTGGCGATCGCGAAAGGGTCTGCCGGAGAGCTCCGAACCCAGCTTTACATTGGTCTCCGTGCCGGAGTTTTCAGTTCCGATGCCGCGAACCCTCTGATTCAGGAAGCCAAGGAAATCTCATCCATGATCGAAGGTCTCCGCAAGCGTCTTGGCGGCGGAGGAATCTTCAGTTCCCTGCTCTCGATCTTCTTCTGAATCTTTTCTTCCTCTTTTCTTGGGTCTTGGGTCTTCAAGTCTTGAGTCTCCTTCCAATTCAATATCAATCCCACCACCACCAACCAACATGACAGATTACAAAGTAAGAGACATCGGCCTGGCCGATTTCGGCCGCAAGGAAATCGAGATCGCCGAGCATGAAATGCCCGGCCTGATGGCCACCCGCGAGAAATACGGCAAGGAAAAGCCGCTGGCCGGCGTCCGTGTCATGGGCTCGCTGCACATGACCCTCCAGACCGCGGGTCTCATCGAGACGCTGGCCGGGCTCGGGGCGGAAGTCCGCTGGGTGTCCTGCAACATTTTCTCAACCCAGGACCATGCCGCCGCAGCCATCGCGGCCGCGGGCATCCCGGTCTTCGCCTGGAAGGGCGAAACGCTCGAGGAATACTGGTGGTGCACCTGGCAGGCCCTCGTCAATCCGCAAGGCCTCGGCCCACAGCTCATCGTCGATGACGGTGGCGACGCGACCCTTCTGATTCACAAGGGTTATGAAATGGAGAACGGTTCCGATTGGATCAGCACGCCATCCGGCAGCCACGAGGAACAGGTCATCAAGGACCTGCTCAAGGACATTAAGGTCAAGCAGCCCGGCATCTTCGCCAAGATCGTCAAGGACTGGAAAGGCGTCTCCGAAGAAACCACCACCGGCGTCCACCGTCTCTATCAGATGGCCAAGGCCGGCACGCTGCTGGTTCCCGCCATCAACGTCAACGACTCGGTCACCAAGTCGAAGTTCGACAACCTCTACGGTTGCCGCGAGTCGCTGGTGGACGGGATCAAACGCGCCACCGACGTGATGATTTCCGGCAAGGTCGGCGTGGTCTGCGGTTATGGCGACGTGGGCAAGGGCTGCGCGCAGGCACTCCGCGGCCAGGGCGCGCAAGTCGTCGTCACCGAGATCGATCCGATCTGCGCGCTGCAGGCCGCGATGGAGGGATTCCGCGTGCTGACCCTCGAGGATACCCTCGGCTGGGGAGACATCTATGTCACCACCACCGGCAACAAGGACATCATCCGGCTTGAGCACATGGAGAAGATGAAAGACCAGGCGATCGTCCGCAACATCGGCCTCTTCGACAACGAGATCCAGATCGACAAGCTCAACGAAGCCAAGGGCGTCGTCCGCACCAACATCAAGCCGCAGGTGGACAAATACACGTTCCCGGCCGGCAACAGTATCTACATGCTTGCCGAAGGCCGCCTGGTGAACCTCGGCTGCGCCACCGGCCACCCGAGTTTCGTGATGTCCAACAGTTTCACCAACCAGACGCTCGCGCAGATCGATCTTTGGAAGAACAAGGACACCTACAAGGCCGGCCAGGTGACCGTGCTGCCGAAGCACCTCGACGAGGAGGTCGCCCGACTCCACCTCGCCAAGATCGGTGCCAAGCTCAGTAAGCTCACCCAGGAGCAGGCGGACTACATCAGCGTGCCGGTGGAGGGGCCTTACAAGACCGATCACTATCGCTATTGAGCCAGCGTGGCGGCGCTTCCCAAGCACCAGCCCTCAAGCACATGTCGACAAGGTCTCCTGCTTGAGGTTCCGGAGAAATGGAGCATAGGAGATTCGAACTCCTGACCTCTTCATTGCGAACGAAGCGCTCTACCAACTGAGCTAATGCCCCGGTGATCCGTGCCGCCAAGCACTGGCATCCCGGGAGCTGCGGCGCAAGCCCTAACTTGGCTGCCGTGGGACATAAAACAGGATCGCGCTGCCGCCGTATTCGCGGCGGTCGCTCAGCGTCAGATCCTCCGCCACCGGCGAAGCCTGGCTCGCGGCAACCTCGACCACCAGCCAGCCGTCCGCCGCCAAACGCGGGGCCAACTGTCCGCTTTTCAAAAGATCGCCCGCGTGGTCCTTGTCGCCGTAGTGTTTCCAATACGGCGGATCCGCGAAAACCAGGTCGTAGGTCGCGGCGTCGCGTTTGAGGAACGCCGTGGCCTCGGCCTTCACCACGCGGCCGCCCTCAAGCCGGGCTTTGCTCAGATTCTCCGCAATCACCGCGCAAGCCTGCCGGTGCTCATCAACAAACACGCAGGACGCCGCGCCACGGCTCAGCGCCTCGAGGCCGATCGCCCCCGAGCCGGCGAACAGATCCAGCACGCACGCCTTGTCCACCCGTTCGCCGAGAATCGAAAAAACCGCCTGCCGCACGAAATCCGTCGTCGGCCGCGCCACCGCCGATGGAACCTTGATCGCAACGCGTCCAGCCTTTCCAGCAATGATTCTCATGCGCCCAGCCAATACCCGCGAATCCCGAAATGAAAACCACCAAAACATAATCCCCCCACCCGAATTCACAGATCCTGCGTGCGGCCGCACGCAGGATCTGTAGGGACGGCTTGCATGCTTTTTGATCATTGGCTACACACCGGGAATGCAGGCCATGCAGTCTTTTCCCGCACGCTGCGGACTTGCGGCCGTTTCAGGCATGTTTTACGCGCTCGCCTATCCGCCGGTGGGCTGGGGCTGGCTGGTGTTTCCCGGACTGGCCGGCTTGCTGTTAGCCCTGCACGGCCAGAGCGGAACGCGGGCGCGGACGATCGGTTTTATCCACGGCATGACCGCATTCGCGCTGGGCTTGTCGTGGCTCTATCAGATTTTCGGGACGATGGTCGTGGCGCTGTGGTGCGTGCTTGCCGCCTTCCCGGCCCTGTTCGCGGAAATACAAGGCCGCGCGGCGCTTCGCGGGATCAAGGGTTGGCGGTTCGTCGTGTTCACGGCGCTGAATTGGTGCGGCTGGGAATTCATCCGCGCCGAGTTGTTTCCACTTAGATTCCCCTGGATGACGGCCGGCCTTGCCATCGGCCCGAACTCGCTTCTGCCGTGGATCGGCGTCTATGGAGTGGGTGCCATCGTGATCCTGGTGGTCGCTCTGGCAGTCATGCGGCGATGGATGACTGCGTTGCCCTTGTTGCTCGGGTTGGTTCTGAGCGTCGTCGCGTTCCGGCCCATCGCGCCGCTGTCGGATGAGGATCCGGCCGCGGTGAATGTCGGCGGCTTGCAATTTGAAAACGTGTCACTTGATGTTTTTCTAACCGAAACAAAACGGCTGCCCGGCGATGTCCGGCATGTCGTCTGGCCGGAGTATGCCGTGCCCTATGACCTCCGGGCGAACCGGCGCGATTGGAAGCTCGTTCAGGATCTTTGCCGCGAGCGCGACATCACCCTCACCCTCGGCACCCAGCTCCGCCCGGGAAACGGCGACGCCTGGCGCAACATCGCCCTCACCCTCGATGCCGAAGGCACCCGCGGCGAGCACGCCAAGGTGCACACCGTGCATTTCTTCGACGATGGCACACCCGGCGTCACCGCGCTGCCGGTCGAGACGCGCCATGGCAGGATCGGCACTCCGATTTGTTTTGATTGCGACTATGAAGGTGTCGTCCGCCGGATGAGCGCCGCCGGAGCGGAAATGTTCATTGTTCCCATCATGGACGCGGAATCGTGGACCGCCCGCCAGCATGACCAGCATGCGGAGCTTTTCCGCATCCGCGCCGCGGAAAACGGCCGCTGGATGTTTGTCTGTGCGTCGTCCGGAATCTCGCAGGTCATCGATCCTCACGGCCACGTCCAAGCCCGGCTTGGCGCGTTGCAACAAGACCCGCTCACCGGCACGGTCCGCCGGGAGACGGGCCTCACGGTTTACACCCGCTTCGGCTGGCTCGTGCCATGGTGCGTGCTTGGAATCACCAGCCTCATCTGGGTGTTCCTGCTCATAAATCCAAGCCCGAGGACAACCGCATAGCCCGCTCGACTATTTCCACCCTTACAAATCCTGCGTGCGGCCGCACGCAGGATTTGTAAATTCGGGTGCGGGGGTGGGTGGAAAATGATGTTTGGAGAGGATCGGTCTTGGCGGGCGGGGCTTGGTGGCACAGCTTGCCGGCCGCGCATGAGCACGGTTTTGGAAACGATTGATGGCGGCACCCGCTATCTGGAGAAACGCGGCATTGAGGATGCGCGGCGCAACATGCAGATGCTGGTGGCGCGGCAGCTTGGCTGCACGCGCATGGACTTGTATTTGCAGTTCGACCGGCCGCTTGATGAGGCGGTGCTCGCGCCGTTGCGCGAGGCGCTGAAGAAACGCGGCGAGGGCCTCCCGCTCCAGCACTTGCTGGGCACGGTGTGGTTTCACCAACACGAGTTCAAAACTGACGCCCGCGCCCTGATCCCGCGCCCGGAGACCGAGGAGCTCGCGGAGTGGATCCTCTCATGGGCGCTCCCTGAAACCCAGCATGTGCTCGACATGGGCTGCGGCACCGGCGTGCTTGGCCTCACGCTCGCCGCCGCCCGGCCCGGTTGGGAACTCACGCTGGCGGATGTTTCGTCGGAGGCGCTCGCGTTGGCGCGGGAAAACGCGGCTCTCCTGGAGCTCACAACCGCCTCGTTTGTCGAAAGCGATTTGTTTTGCGCCGTGACAGGCGAGTTCGATGGCATCGTGGCCAATCTCCCCTACGTCCCGGAATCCGAGCGCGCGACGATGGCCCGCGAGGTCCTGCACGATCCGGCGCTCGCGCTCTTCGGCGGTGCGGACGGGCTGGATTTGATCCGGCGCTTCGTCCCGGAGGCTTTCCGGCACCTGAAACCCGGCGGCTGGCTGGTAATGGAAATCGGCTATGATCAGGCTTCACAGGTCGCCGGATTTCTCCAAGCTTCCTGCTTCGCGGAGATCGAAGTGAAGCCCGACCTCTCCGGCGTCGCCCGTTTCCCTTTCGCCCGGCGGCCCCGCTGAATTTCAGACCTCAAATTTCAAATTTCCAGAGGGACAAACTCATCGTTCACGGCGGCACCACCCTGCGGGGGTCGATCAACATTTCCGGATCGAAAAACGCCTCGCTGCCGATTCTTGCCGCCTCGCTGCTCACGGCGGAGCCCTGCATCATCCGCCGCGTGCCCGATGTTTCGGACACGAATTACATGCTCCAGATCCTCAGCGCGATGGGGGCCGATGTCGAACGCTCATCCGGCACGGTGCGCATCACTTGCGCGGAAATTTCCGATGTCGCACCCTACGAACTCGTCCGCCGGATGCGTGCCTCGATTTGCGTGATGGGGCCGCTGCTCGCCCGCAATGGCCGCGCGGTGGTCTCGCTGCCCGGCGGCTGCGTGATCGGCGACCGACCGGTGGACCTTCACCTGCGCGGTCTCGAAGCGCTGGGCGCGAAAGTCGAATTCGAGGGCGGAAACATCATCCTCACCGCCAAGGACGGCCTTATAGGCGCGGAAATCGACCTTCGCGGCACCCACGGACCCACCGTGCTGGGCACCGACAACGTGATGATGGCCGCCACCCTCGCCGAAGGCATCACCGTGATCGAATCCGCCGCCGCCGAGCCCGAGGTGATCGATCTTGCGGATTTCCTCAACGCAATGGGTGCCAAAATCACCGGTGCCGGCACCCGCCGCATCGTCATCGAAGGGGTGAAGGAACTCCACGCCGTGGAGCACACGGTGATTCCGGACCGCATCGAGGCGGGCACCTTCATGGCCGCCGCCGCGCTTGCGGGCGACGAGGTGAAACTCCTCCGCGTCTGCCGCGAGCACCTCAAAGCCATCACCGCCGCCATCGAGAAATCCGGCCATCGCGTCGAGTTCAACGATGCGGGATCCACCTGCACGGTTTTCCGCGGCGAAACCCTCCATGGCGCCGATCTCGTCACCGCGCCCTACCCCGGCTACCCGACCGACATGCAGGCGCAGATGACGGCGCTGTTGGCGACGACGCCCGGCATCAGTGTGATCAAGGACACGATTTTTCCACAGCGCTTCATGCATTGCGCCGAGCTCAAGCGCATGGGCGCGGACATCAAGGTGGACAGCGGGACCGCCATTGTGCGCGGCGTGGCGCAGCTCTCCGCCGCGCCGGTGATGGCGTCGGATCTCCGCGCTTCAGCCGCCCTGGTGCTCGCCGCCCTCACTGCCAAGGGCTCCACCGAAATCAGCCGTCTCTATCACATCGACCGCGGCTACGAGCACATCGACGAGAAGCTGCTGATGCTCGGTGCCAACGTCGAGCGGGTGAAGGACTGAGTGCACAATCAAAGCGCCGGAACGCCGCAATTCCAACGTTCACTTCGTGCATGACGGTGGTCGGAACCTTGCCTGCATGGCTGACTCCCGGGGCCTTCCAATCAAGGTTCTCGACATGATCCGCAAGAACCACGCCGCGAATGGACTTGGTTCGGATGGCCACTTCAAATGGATAGCCTATCACTTGGCTGGTAATGGGAACCATGACGGCCAGGCCGGTTTTGGAGCTATAGGTTTTTGAGGAGAGGACCCATGCCGGCCGTTTACCCGCCTGTTTCCTGCCGACTTGCGGATCGAAATCCGTGCCAATGACATCTCCCCGGTCGGGAATGCAGGCGGCTATTACCATACCTCATTGCCTTGAAGGATTCCCCACCAGGATTCCGAGTGCAGGTTGTTCGGAGCGATTTTCGCACCAGGAAAAACGCCCGCACGGAGAATCCGGGCGGGCGTTTGGTTGATCGATTTTGGGAGTGGCCGAGCAAGCCGGTCAGGCGACCGCGTTCTTCGCTTCGGTTTCCTCCGCAGTTTCGGTTTCCGCCGGAGCGGCTTCGGCAAGCAGGGGACTTTCCTCCACGGCGGCCTCGGTCACGGACTCGACGATCGTTTCGATCACCGGATCTGCGGCGGCTTCCGGCGCGGGATCGGCCACGGCAGGCACGGCGGCCGGCAGCGGGGCGAGCGAGAC
>JBGSUP010000534.1:0-7190 GCA_041753485.1 Akkermansiaceae bacterium | reverse complement strand
GTCCAGCCGCCGCACCCGCGCGTCGCGGAGGTCCCACACTCCGCGGCGCAATCCGCCGACTCCCACCTCGGTGTGCAATCCGTCGAGTCGCATTTCCCGGATCATTCCCTCGCCCACCGACTCGAACGCCGCCGTCTCGACGACCAGCCCGTCCCAGCGAAACGGCGTGAACTCCCCGGTCACGCCGGCCGCCGCACTGACTTTTTCCGATAACAACCGCCGGAAACCATCGCTGTGCAGGTAACCGCGAATCACCGCATAAAGCAAGCCGGCCGCAAACAATCCCACCACAATCATGCCGATCGCCGTCTTGGCCAGCCAGCCAGCGCCGTCCGCGCTCCCCTGTCGTCTTCTCGATCTGCGGCTCATCGGCCCAATGCTAGCGGAGACGCTGGTGATCGCAAGCCCGGCAAATTTCCATGGGCAAACGCCGCGTTTCCTGCCTTTCATATCAGCACACCGCCATGCAACGCCGCCATTTCCTCGCCACCACCACGGCCGCCCTGGCCGCCAACGCCCTGCCGGGATGCTCCGGCAGCAACAAGAACACCCTCCGCGTGTATTCGTGGGCCGATTATCTCGACCCGGAACTCGCCGCACGCTTCGAAAAGGAAAATTCCTGCCAACTGCGCATCGACACCTTCGACTCGAACGAGGCGATGTATGCCAAACTCACCGCCGGTGCCACCGGCTACGATGTGCTCGTTCCCAGCTCCTACATGGTCAAGGCCCTGATCCGGGAGAACCGCCTGCAACCGCTCGATCACACGAAACTGCCGAACTTAAAACACGTCGACGCGGCCTACTTGAAACGCGCGCTCGATCCCTCCATGGCGCACTCGGTGCCCTACATGATGGCTCCCACCTGCCTCGCCTGGCTTGCCAGCAAGGTGGCCGATCCGGTGCCGTCCTACACGATGTTCGACCGCGCCGATCTGAAAGGCCGGATCACCCTGCTCGATGACATGCGCGAGGTGCTTGGCGCCGCCCTGCGCTCGCTCGGCTTCTCCCTCAATTCCACCGATCCCGCCCAGCTTGCCCGGGCCGGCAACGTCGCCTCACGCTGGAAGCGGAACATCGCGAAGTTCGATAACGAACAATACAAGAGCGGCATCGCCTCGGGCGAGTTCCACCTGGTGCAAGGCTACGCCGGCGACTTGCTCCAGGTCGCGGACGAAAACGAGGATATCGTCGTGAAAATTCCCAACGAAGGAACTGCCTTCTCCTGCGATGACCTGTGCATCCCCAAGGACGCCGCCCAAGTGGCCCTCGCCCATCGCCTGATCGACTTCCTCACCACGCCCGAAGTCGCGGCGCAAAACATGGAGTTCATCGCCTATCGTGCGCCCAACCAGGGTGCCTATCCACTCCTCAGCGAGGATTTCCGCGGCAACGCGGCGCTGTTTCCTGCCGACGAGGTCTTCGCCAAGTGCGAACCGATCGACGACCTCGGCGATGCCCTCGCCCTCTGGTCCAAGACTTGGGACGCGGTGAAGGCATCGTGAGCCGTCGGCTCACTCCTCCGTCTTGAGGTGGCCGAGGACTTCGACTTTCACCGGGACGACACCGCGCTGGCGGAAACCGAGGCGCTCGGCGCTGCCGATGGTCAGATCAATCACCCGGCCGCGAATGTAAGGGCCGCGGTCGTTGATGGTGACAATTTCGGATTTGCCGTTCACTTCATTGGTGACGCGCACCTTGGTGCCCATGGGCAGGGTCTTGTGGGCGGCGGTGGCGCCTTTGTCGCAGAGACGCTGGCCGCTTGCGGTGCGGGTGCCGCGGTTGGTGCGGATGGAATACCAAGAGGCTTTGCCGTGCTCGACACCGCGCACCGCATATTGGGGCGTGATGTCCTGCTTTTTGGAGTTGGCCTGGCCGGTTGTCGCACAACCGGGAAGGATCATGACGCCGGCGATTGCCAGGGCCACGGATTTGAGGTTCCGGGTCAGGTTCATCGTGTTTGGTCGTTGATTTGGCCGCTTGCCGCAGGGGTACGACGCCACAGGCCAAGCCCAGTTAAGAGCCCTGCTGCGGCGAGGCAAGCAAAACCTGCCTTGCCGGATTTTGGGAAAATCCACGCATTTTCAAAGAAAATCAGCCATTTAGTTAAGATTGCTTGATATTTTTCTGGTCATCTTGGCCCGGATTCTGGTAGCGCTGCCCGCGATGCTAGAGCACTGGATGCCATCTTGCCGGAGCCGCTTTACCCGGGCGGACTTCGAATTTGTGGCGTCGGTTCTGGCACCGGACGGGGCGCGCTGTCATCTCGAGAAGCTGTGGAAAGACCCGGAAGGGATGCGGGAAATGCTCGATCTGCATGAAGTGTTCGGCTCGGTGATCGGATCACCGGCCGCGATCCGGATTTCGCCGAGGTTTTACTTTTATGTGCTGGTGCGCCACTCATTCATCCAGGCGGACTTGAGTGATGTCGAGTTGGCCGACTACGTGGCGGGGGTCTTGGCGAAACGGGTTGCCGCGGATGTCTCCGACCCCTTGCAGGACGTGACGCGCGGCTTCACCCACGCCGCGGATTTCCTGTCGTTCATCTCGTCGTCCAAAGGGCGGATGCGTTTTCATCTCCAGGTCGCGGCAGGCAATCAGTTCCTGGTGCTCACAGGGCTGTATCCCGAGTTCATCAAGCGCCGCTGCGAGCGCGGCGACGCGCCGAATCTGGAATTTTACGAATCCTTTGCCCAACACGCCTTCCGCAGCGCGGCGGATTGCGGTAGAGCCTCTGGCGGGACTTCCCGAAACCTGCTTGGCACCCTGGCCGATGCCATGCCGGTGGCACGCCGCACCCTCAACCGTGTGGCGGAGGAGTTTGTCTTTCTGGGAGACTGAGACGGCGCTGCGGAATGGCGGGAAAATTTCCGCGCGGCAATTTTCCCGCTTGGAATGCCGGTGCCCGCAGGCTCTCATCCGAGCGCCATGCCCTATCCAGACCAGAATTTCCTGCTCCACTCCCCCACGGCGCGACGCCTTTTCCATGAAGTGGCGTTCAACCAGCCGATCATCGACTACCACTGCCATCTTTCCCCCCGTGAAATCGCCAGCAACCACCGCTGGGCCGATCTCTCGGAAATCTGGCTCGGCGGCGATCATTACAAGTGGCGCCTGCTGCGCGCCAACGGCGTGGATGAGGACCTGATCACCGGCGATTCTACCCCGCGCGAGAAGTTCCAGGCATGGGCGGAAACCGTGCCCTTCACCCTGCGCAACCCGATCCACCACTGGACCCACATCGAATTGCAGCGCTACTTCGACATCAACCTCCTGCTCGGTCCCGATACCGCCGATGAAATCTGGGAACGTGCGAACGCCAGACTCTCCGAGCCGGATTTTTGCGTCCATGGCATTTTGAAAAAATTCGATGTGCGGGTAATCGGCACCACCGACGATCCCGCCGATCCACTCGATGACCACGCGGCCATCGCCGCTTCGGACCTGAGCACGGTGGTCGCACCGACCTTCCGGCCGGACAAGGCGTTTCTGGTCGATCACCCGGAGCTGCTCGCTCCCTGGCTTGCGAAGCTGGAGGCGATTTCCGATACCCCGATCACGCATCTATCCGATCTGCTGGCGGCCTTGCAAAAACGCCACGATGACTTCCACGCGGCGGGCGGGCGTTTGTCGGATCATGGCTTGGACCGCATGCCGGCCCTCCCCTGCAGCGATGTCGAGGCCGCAATGATTTTCGACAAAGCCCGCGCCGGAAAAGCCGCCACCGACGAGGAACGCGAAAAGTTCTCGTTCTATCTGATGGTTTTCTTCGGCCAGCTCGATGCCGCCAAAGGCTGGACCAAGCAGCTCCACCTGGGCGCGTTCCGCAGCATCAACTCCCGCATGTTCGCCAAGATCGGCCCCGACTCCGGTTTCGACACCATCGGCGACACCCGCCAGGGCACCGCACTGGTCACCTATCTCGACGCCCTTGCCAGCGAGGGAGCGCTGCCGAAAATCGTACTCTACAATCTTAACCCGAGCGACAACTACCTGTTTGCCGCCCTTACCGGTGCCTTCCAGGACGGCACGGTCCCCGGAAAAATCCAATTCGGCTCCGGCTGGTGGTTCCTCGACCAGAAAAACGGCATGGAACTCCAACTCGACGCGCTCTCCGCCACCGGGCTGCTCTCGCGTTTCGTCGGCATGCTCACCGATTCGCGCTCCTTCCTGTCATTCCCCCGCCACGAATACTTCCGCCGGATTCTCTGCAATCTCATCGGCTCCGAAGCGGACCGCGGCGAACTGCCCGACGATTTCGAGGCCTTGGCCGAATTGATCCGCGCGATCTGCTTCGGAAACGCCAGGCGGCACTTCGGCTTCAATGTCTGAGCCCTGCGTGGTGCGCCCGCTCCGATCGACGAGGATTCGTGAAGCGCTGGAAGCCGATGGCTTGTTTGATGATGCCGAATACGGGTTCCATGGTTTGCTTGCGCAAGGCGCAGGGATGTTTGGCCACCGTGGCGTCTGATGGCACGGGCGACGACGTCTTGACGAACAAGGTTCAGGACCAGGGCCTTCGTGTTGGGAGTAGCGAGGGCAACACCACGGCACCGAAATGGTCCGGCGTGGGAGTTCGCCCGGGGTCTGAGAACAGGGCAGAGCGGCGAACAGGGTCTCCACGGAAGCTGGGAATGGGAGCGCAGCGGACATCGAGTGCCCGGAGGGCAGCCCCACAAGGGACTGCGCAGCGAATCAAAACCTCCTGTTTCCACGGCATGCCGCGCGTTTTTCCCTCAGTTACTGCTCGCATTATTCACTCCTGCGTGCAATCAAACCTCAACCTCGAGAAATTGAATAGGTTGATTGCGCTCGTCCGGATCAGTGGCAGGCGTCGTCAGACCTGGGGCTGAAGGGCCATATTCCCGAGCATTTACCAAGGCAATCAAGAGCCCCATGAAAGCACAATCCACCATCATCACCACCGCCTCGCTTGTGATCGCGGTCCTGTCGTCCGGTTCCCTGCTCTCCGCGGTAAAACCGAATCCCCTCTTCAGCGACGGTGCCGTACTTCAACGCGGCCAGCTCGTTCCCGTCTGGGGCACCGCAAACGATGGCGAAAAGGTAACCGTCGAGTTCGGCAAACAAAAACTCACCACCACCGCGAAAAACGGCACCTGGCGGGTGGACCTGAAGCCGCTCACCGCCGGCGGGCCGTTCACGCTGACCGTTTCCGGTGAAAACACCGTGACCGTGAACAATTTGCTCGTCGGCGAGGTCTGGGTCTGCTCGGGCCAGTCCAACATGGAATGGCCCTTCGCCCGCACTGCGGAGGTGAAGGAGGAAACGCCGAAAGCCAACTTTCCGCAGATCCGCATGTTCACGGTGAAGAAGAAGATTGCCCTCCAACCCCAGACCGAGGCCAATGGCGCATGGGTGGAGTGCTCGCCGGAAACCGTCGGCCGCTTTTCGGCCGTGGGTTACTTCTTCGCCCGCGAACTCTACCAGAAACTCAACATCCCCGTCGGCATGATCCACACGTCCTGGGGCGGCACGCCGGCACAGGCGTGGACCAGCATCGACAGCTTCGGCACCGATCCGGAACTCAAAGAGTATGCGGAAGGCGCGAAAAAGAACCTCGATAATCATCCCGCCGCATTGGCCGCCTACCCAGCGAAACTCGAGGAATTCAAGGCCGCGAAAAAGGCCTGGGATGAAGCGGCCCGGGAAGCGCAGAAGGCATGGGCCGAAGCCACTGAAAAAGCGAAACAGGACGGCCAGCCGCTGCCGCCGAAACCCGCTCCCGCCGGCAAGGGACCGAATCCTCCGGCAGGTCCCGAGGGCACCCAGAAGGATCCGGCCACCCTCTACAACGGCATGCTTGCCCCGATCATTCCCTACGCCATCAAGGGAGCCATCTGGTATCAGGGCGAGGCGAACAACGGCAATGCCCGCCAATACCGCACCTTGTTCCCGGCGATGATCGCCGATTGGCGTGCCAAGTGGAAACAGGGCGACTTCCCGTTCCTCTTCGTTCAGATTGCACCTCACAAAGGCATGTCCCCGGAGATCCGCGAGGCGCAGTTCCTCACGCTCGCCAAGTCGAAAAACACCGCCATGGCCGTGATCACCGACGTGGGCAACCCCACCGACATCCACCCGACCCGGAAGGAGCCCGTCGGCCAGCGTCTGGCATACGCGGCGCGCGCCCTCGCCTATGGCGAGAAAATCGAATCCTCCGGCCCGCTCTATCAGTCGATGAAAACCAAGGGTGACAAGGTTGCCATCAGCTTCAGCCACACCGGCGGCGGGCTCGTCGCCAGGGACGGCGACCTGAAAGGCTTCACCATCGCCGGAGCCGACGGCAAGTTCGTGCCCGCCAAAGCGGAAATCAAGGGAAACAACGTCATCGTTTCCGCCAAAGGCGTGACCGATCCCAAAGCCGTGCGCTATGGCTGGGCGAACGTCCCGGATGTGAATCTCTTCAACAAGGAAGGCATCCCCGCCTCACCATTCCGCAGTGATGTGACCGAGTAACAGATGCCATGCGTTCGAGAAAACGATTACTGTTCATGATGTCAAGGAACCTCCGATGTGCCGCATGGATGGAGGTCATTCCGGCCGTGGCCTTTTTCGCTAGAGCAGCAGACAAAAGGGGGGCGGTTTGCGCCGCAAGGTCCTGGGCATGCTTGAGGGCGTTGGCTTGGTTGCCTTTGAGTTGAAAGAGATAATCGCCGCCGGCCTCCACGATCATGGCCGCGCTTTGACGCTCACAGTTCAGGGCGTCGCCGCTGAGAGTGGCCCCGTGGAGAGGGGTTTTCTGATAGATCCGGCGGGCGGTGGTGAGTTCGCCTTCCTTCTTGGACTCTTCGGAGACGCGAGCCTGACGCGCAACGGCAATGGCGACGGGCGCTCCGCTTTCATGCTCGCTCAAACAGAAGGTCAGCACCACGTCGCGCACGTATTTGCCGTCCACGGCCAGGCTGCGCGGCAGGGTGCCGTGACCGGCTGCCAGCCAACCGCAGAGCGCGTCGGAAAAGGCATGCGGATCGAGTTGGGCTTTGTTGAGTGGCAGCGCCCGCTCGGGACTCTGGCGATTGATTCCGGCATCATAATCCGGCGACATGTCCATGGCGCGCAGCAGCGGCCCGGCGTTGCGGTTGAGGGATTCGAGCCACAGCTTTTTGGGCCGGTCATTGCGCACATCATAGTCGGCCCGGTGGCTGTCGCTCCAACCGATCAAAGCGTCA
>JBGSUP010000533.1:0-3240 GCA_041753485.1 Akkermansiaceae bacterium | reverse complement strand
GCCGGCAGCGGCGCGGGGCCGTGGGTGAGGAATTTCAGATAGAGGCCCGAGCCGCCGGCGACGACGGGGGTTTTGCCGCGGCTTTGGATTTCCGCAATCACGGGCCTGGCCATGCGCATGTAGCTGCCGGCGTCGGATTTTTCCGCTGGATCGAGCACGCCATACAGGTGATGCGGCACGAGGGCCCGCTCATCCTCCGGCGGCGAGGCTGTTAGAACCCCGAGCCCGCGGTAAAGCTGGAACGCGTCGGCATTGACGATCTCGCCATCGAGTTCGCGGGCCACCCGCAGCGCCAGCGCAGACTTGCCGGACGCGGTGGGGCCGCAGATGTAGAATATTTTGGGGCCAGTCCCCGCAGTCTCACAAGCTCTCGAGTTCATTTAATCGTTTCACCAGCCTTCGATTTCTTTTCACCTCACCCAGCATACGACTGGCCGATCCCGGATGCCCCATCCCCAGGCGTTGCCCCAACCATTCCCGGCTCACGGTCGTTTTACGGGCCAGCAATCCCGCCAGCAACGCCTTGCGCTCATCCCCCTTGCGCAAGGCAGCCAATTCCCTGCTGTCAGCAGGCAAGCCCAACACCGGCGCATGCCGCGTAATCAAGTCCTCGGCATCCCTCACGCCGTGATCCCGCCAACTCTCCGCCGATCCCTTCCGCGGTCTTGTTCTCATCCCTCCTTTCAGTTTCTCCATCAGACCCAGCAACTGGTCCTTGAAAGAATCCGCTCCCAAGTGCCACCCACGCTTCATGGCGGCTTGGGCCTTCTCGCCGATTTTTCCTCCCTCCTCCGCTCTCGCCTCAAGCCATGCCACATAGGCGCGCCTGCCCCTGCCGTCCCTGGCCAACTCGAAGGATTGCAGCACCCGGTCCATCTCCAACCATTCAGGCCCCGTGCCCCGCGCATAGGTGTTCAGGTTGAGTGCATGGTTCGGCCGGAATTTATTGCAAGACCTCTTTGGACCAAGCCGCCATTGATATCCGGCAGGTTTTTAGAAAATCGACAATGCGGGCTTTGGTAATCCCTCCGTCCAACTCCAAGTCGAGTGAAAGCACCGGGTCGCCATCATCGTCCAAGTATGAACGCGAGAATTTTTTAGATTTATTCCAAGCGTTTATTTTCGCCAATGTTGTATTATTGTTTTTGTATGACTGCCTGAAAGCGATGTTGTTCCCCTTTTCGGAACGGATCACCAAGGCGCGAACACCCTCGATTTTCCAAATGACATCTCCGTCTTTGTCAGTCTCAAATGAGTAACCTTCGTCTTTGAAGATTTGTTGCAGTCCCGGAGCAGAAATGCTCTCAAGAACCTCTTGTGCTCTGACATTTACTGCAAACATGCAGAGGGTTAGGGCTGCAACTATTGCTGCAATTACTGAATTATTCATAGTTTCGGTGGTTATTGTTAATGATTGCTAGGAGATTGCTTTTGGGATGAAGGCCGCTGAAAGAGCCGTTGGGTCGGACCGGATGGGAAGAAATGGGGGTTGCGGGGGAAGAAAGCAGTGAGCAGAGAAGAGAAACGCGACGTAACAGCAGTGTCGTGGTTGCCGTTTCTGGTTCTGACGGTCAAGTTCATTCACAGCGAGCGTAGCTCTCCACACCGCTTTGCCAAGATTTAATGAATGCTATTTCGGCCAGGGGCCCTACACCAGGGAAAGGAGTTGTTCGAGGTATTCGGTGTCGTGGGCGGCGCGGAGTTCTCGTTTCGGGAGGCTTTTGCGCTTTTTGCCTTCGAAGGGCATGCGGTTGTGGGCGTTGAGGACCATGCGGCGAAGAATAGAGTGGTTGGCTGCCGAGTTGCGGTCGCGCGTCTGGTTGTGGTCCTCGCGGTAGATGGCATCCAGCACCCAATGACAGCGGTTTTCGATCCCCCAGTGGTTGCGGATATATGCCAGCAATTCCGGAGCTTTCACGCCTTTGAGACTGCTCATGTAGTAGCTCGTTTCGCTGCGGGTTTTGCCAGCTCCAAGCAGCGTCTGGCGGTGCACCATGATGACGCAGGAATGGCGGTGATCTCGTTGGTTTTCTCACCGGCGAAAGCCTGTGCCAATGTAATGCCGGACTCGCAAGCCAAGGCACTCACGGCGTGGAGATGAGTGGTTTGACCGCTGCGGCTGCCTCGCAGGGCCTTGCCGTCAATGGCTATCTGGCCGCCCTGCATGACAAAGCCAATGCGGGCGAGGTGCGCGGCGATGCATTCGGCAAACGCCGTCGGCTCAATGGCTTGGAAGACGCGAGAGAAGGTGTTGGCGCAGGGAATGGAACTGGGAAGCTTGAGCCACTTGCGCAGCCAGCTTTCGCGCAGTTCGGCGAATTCTTCCATCAGCTCGTAGGATCTCACGCCGCAGAGCACTGCGGCAAAGGCGATGAAGAGGATTTCTCCGAAATGATGGCGGGTATTGCCGCCATCGCGCGGGTCTTGAATGGAGGCGAACACCTCAAAACCTTCGGTGAAACCAGCGGTCAAACCGGCGCATCCGCCAGTCCCGGGCCTGCAGCGATTGAGGCGAAAACTCACGAAGGCCGACTCATGCGCGCGCTCTCCCGATCCGAATCATGAAGTCCCGTGCCCACGCGCACGAACCTGCGGATCAGGCTGTAGCTGCGGCGCAGTGACTCGGCCAGCTCGCGCTCGAGAGCATTCGGACGCAGCGGCCGGGTGACCTCATCCGGGGCGGTGTCGATTTGGAAATCGATCACGGCCCGTTCAAGCACCCGCATCTGTGATTTGGTATCGATGACGGATCGGGCCAGCTCTTGATTCTCGTCGCGGACGGCTTGCAGCGCCCTATGGAACTCATGCCGGACGGCCTCCGCCAGCGCCCGCAGCCGTTCACGGGACTGCGGCTCGGTTTCCGTCCCGCGTTCCGCGTGGTGCTTGTGCAGCGGGATCATTTCCTTGTCCACCAGATCGGCGATCGCTTCGAGATAATCGGCGGCTTCGGCCAGATCGATGGCGCTGCGGCTGATATCAGGAGCCCGATGCACAAGCAGCACTTGCTCCAGGAAATCCACGATGGCGGCGTGGTGCCGGTCGATGCGCTCCTCATCCATGGCCCAGGCGTCGATCCCGGCGTTTCGACCATCGAGAATGGCGGGAACCGCGGCGTCTAACAAATCGCCGACTCGCTTGCCCAGCCCGCACAGTTCCCGCCGCGCGGCATCAATGGCCAGCGGCGGCATGTCCAGCAGCACCGGATTCAAATCGGCGCTGAAGTCCCCGGATTCGTCGGGC
>JBGSUP010000532.1:0-2573 GCA_041753485.1 Akkermansiaceae bacterium | reverse complement strand
CCACAGCCGGCGCACATCATTCACATGGATCGTGGACCAATCCCGGCCTTTGACGGTGGTGCTGAGATAGCCGACGGGCTTATTTTGCCCGTTGAACTCGTAACTCACCATCGGGTTGTTGCCGTAGGCGTGGACCATGATGGAATTGTAGCCCATCTTCAGCGATTGATCCGTCCAGCGGTTCCAGTCGGCGAGGTTCCACGTCGAGCAGCCGCTCAGGAAGTTGTGCCAATTGAAAACGAGCCGGTCCCCGACAAGCGGCCGGGCGGCAAGATCCCAACCCGAGAACGAGAATGCCTCCGTTCGCGCCGGAGGAAAGGCGTCGTGGGAAAGATAGAACCCGCAGCCCAGTTTCTCCAGCAGCGCATAGACGCCGAACGAAACTCCCCGCGCGTCGGCTCCCGCGATCACGCCAAGCTGCCTCGCCCCCTCGCTGGTGGCCGTTACGACATAGCTTTCCGACGTGGCAAGCCGGTCGCCACGGAAGCGCTTCTGGATTTCCGCGTCCGCGCCGCGGCCGAGCAGGATGCAGCGGCCGACGGGCGGCAACTCGTCCTGCGCGATGAACTTTTCGCGCGGATAAAGCCGCTGCAGTGCGGTTGCAAGATCCTGCGCCGCGAGCCGTTCGGCGGCGGTCGCTGAACCAGCGAGTATGATCGGAATGGACGCCTGCGGCTCCTGCGCGCGGGCCAGGCCGCCCAGTGTCAGCAGACACCCGACGACGGGAAGCAAGCGGGTGAGATTCATGATTTCAGAGGTTTGAGAAGTGGCGAGAGGGTGCAATCCAAATCATGGAAATTGAAGGCGGAAATCCGTTCGGACCAACCTGAATTCCGCAATTGGAATCCCAATCGAAGCGCCACGGAGATGGGCGCACACGAATTCATCAACCTGCTGCGCCACATTGCACGGATTTAATAGTGGATTCCAGGATGATGGCGAAAGCCGGAGCCGATCAGTTGGACTGCACCTGCAAGCGCAGGAAGTTCTTGGGTGGCGTGCCCGGGGTGAGCGGGTAGGAGATGGTGCCAGGTTCGTTCAAGTAGTCGTCTCCTTCGACTTCATCCCAGAGATCATCGATGCCAAGGTCGGTGGACTCCTGGATGGCGTAGCTGAGGCCGGTGGTGCCGGAGCGCTTGGCGAAGCTGAGGCTAACACCGTCGAAGCTGCTGACGGTGGGGTTGGGCACTGTCGGGTCCTGGCCGGCGATGGCGTATTCAATCAGGTTGCGGATGCCGTCGCTGTCGAAATCGTCGTTGGGGCCGCGCTTGTCGATTGGCACCTGGCCGTTGGCAAAGTTGCCAGCGATCCAGGAGTAGAAGCCCGGGGAGGCGGCCAGGGTCAGGATGCCGGTGGTTTCATCGAAGGTGTAGGTCTTGGTGGGACCGTTGGCCTTGGTCCACTTGTTGCCGCCGATATCGTTGAAGCCGAGCACACCGAAGGTTGCACCGTAGGCACCGGAAAGGGTGGAAACATCCTCCAAGGTCCAGCTTCCCGAGGGGAGGGCGTCGGCCGCCGAGGTATTGATGCTGAAGTCGCCGTTTAGCGTGACGTTGCCAGCGCCGGTGAGGCGGTTGTTGACGCCGGAGGAGGCCCCGAGGATGAACCTGAGCTGCGCGTCGTCGGCGAGCACGAGCGTGCCTGCGCTGACGACGGTGTTGCCGGTGTAAGTGTTGGCACCTGAGAGAACGAGCGTGCCGATCTGACTCTTGATCAGTCCGAAACCTCCGCTGATCATGCCCGCCAGGGTGACAGGCTGCGTCGGCGGGGTTCCGCCGCCGCCCACCTCGACCGTGAGGTCGCCGCTGAGCACGACATTGCTGGCCAGGCTGAAGCCCACGGTGGACTCATTGTCCCTCTGGAAGTTGACGATGCCCGCAGTGGGCAGGGTGACATTGGTGAGGGTGGCCGCGTTACGCATGACCAACGTCGCGCCGCTGGCGAGGGTGATGCTTTGGTTGAAGGTGGGAGAACCGTCGGCGTTGAGGCCCAATCTGGCACCATTGTTGATCTGGACGTTCCCGTTGGATGGCAGCGCGCTGGCATTCGAGACGAAGAGGCGGCCGGCATTGATGGTGGTGCCTCCGGTGTAGGTGCTGGTTCCGGAAAGGGTGAGGTCGCTGCCGCCGGTCTTGATCAAGGCGAGGTTGTTTTCATGGGTTCCCGCACCGCCCAGTGCGCCGCTGAAGGCAATGCTGGACCCAAGATTTAGCGTCAGCGTCGAAACGGAGGCATTACCGCCCGCCACTGCGCCGCCTCCCCCGGTCGTGGCGAGGGAGGTGAGGGTCTGGTCGACCACCGTCGTGCCGCCCAGGACGAGTTTGCCGCTGCTACCGGCGGCACCAAGAACGACGTCTCCCGTGCTGGCCAGGCGATTCGATCCCGTATCAAGGACCAGCTTGCCATTCCGGATGGTGGTGGTGCCGGTATAGGAGTTGGTGCCGGCGAGGGTGAGCTGGCCGGTGCCGCTCTTGACCAAGGCTCCGTTGCCGACGATGCCCGACAGCGTGAGAGCCGCTGTGCCGTGGGTGGTGAGGGTGCGCGCGACGCCGCCGAGATTGGCGCCGCCTGGC
>JBGSUP010000531.1:0-5098 GCA_041753485.1 Akkermansiaceae bacterium | reverse complement strand
GCCGCCCGAGGTCGCCGCAGCGGCTGCGCCGGCAGTTCCGGGTTCAGTGCCGAAGGCAAACTCGAGCAGGTTGTTCAAGCCATCGCCGTCCGGGTTGCCGCCCGCGCCGCCTGCGATGCCGTTGGTTGCAAGCCAGGCATCAAGCATCTGGCTGCCGCTACCCGTGAGGGCGCTCTCGAACAGCCCGCTCGGCCAGCCGTCGGCGGTCAAACTCAAGCCTCCTTCGCGGATTCCCGCGGCAGTGGGCTGGAAGGCGATGCTGAAAGTCGCGCTCTTGCCCGGTGCCAGCGAGGAAACCGTGGATCCGCCAACCGCTGTTCCCGAACCGCCGCTGCCGGCGACTAAGGTGATGACCGGAAGGCTGGAGGTGATCGCAAAATTCGCTGGATCGGCCGCCTCCAGCCGCAGTGTGAGCCCGGTCAAGGTCAAACTTCCCTGGTTGGTCACGGTGAAAGTCCGGATTTCACCGCGTGCTCCGAGATTGACCTGGGCCAGATCGATCACGCCACCACTGCCTGGCAGGGTGGTGGTGCCGGTGCCGTTTGTGAAACCCACCACGAGAGGCGGCAGCGCCGGGGTGGTGAAGGAAATCGCGGGTGACAAGGCGCTTTGGAGACCGAACGTGTTGTAGGCTTGCACGGCCACGAAGTAAGTCGTCCCCGCCGCCAAGTCCCCGAGCGTGGCACCGGTGGTTTTACCGACATCCCGAATCACGACGAGCTGGTTGCTGGCGGTGCCGTAGTGCAGCCGATAGCCCGCGATGTTGCTCTCAGGATTGGCATTCCACGCCAGATTCACGCTCGCCGCGCCAGCTGCCATGGTTCCGATGAGCGGCAGCAACCTTCCGAAAACGGGGAAGAGAGCGCTTGAAACGGCGCGAATCGGGTGAAAAGGCTTGAGGAAGGGCATGAATTCGACCGGGCAAAATGGATTTTCGGGACATGAAAAATGAAACAAGCAGGCCGACGGGGGAAGTGTCTGATCACCGCAAAAGACGCGATTTTCCGAACTGCGCGCCCAACCAAAACGCCGATTGATGGACTGGCAACCAAAAAGTTCACGATTTCCGAAAAATCCGGAAATTTCCCAAGTCTTTGGAAATAAATGCTTTCTAACCGATAGAAAGCGGGTGTCGGCTCACTGCATGATCCCCAGATCGCGGGTTTGGCCGTCTTCCTTCTGTGGGGTCAGTTTGCGGAAAACCGGGTCCGGAACGTAGCGCCGGACCGTATCCTCCCAGCCTTTGGGGCCGATCAGGCTCTTGATCATGTTGGAGGAAACCTCGGCGATGTCGCGCGGCGGCATCAGGAATACGGTGGTGATTTCCGGTGCCATGTCGGCGTTGATGTGGCGCATCACCCGCTCATATTCATAGTCGTGGGGCGAACGGATGCCGCGCAGCACGTATTTTGCATCCATCTTGCGGGCATAGTCCACCAGGTAGCGGTTGTTGAAATGCGTGATCTCGAGATTTTCCGCCGCAGTCGTGGAGGCCCGCAGCAGTTCCAAACGCTCCTCGACGCTGAACGAGTAACGCTTCGCCGGATTGTTCCCGATCGCCACAATGAGACGGTCGAACATCGCCACGCCCTGCTCGATCATCCACAGATGGCCGTTGGTCGGTGGGTCGAAGGATCCGGCATAAACCGCAGTGCGCATGAGCGCAGCCTAAATCGGAAAACGCCGGACTGGAATCGCAAATTCCGCCCAAATCCCCGCCTCGCGCCGACTGCGGATTTTCCCTTGCTTGCCAGCCGGGTGGATCGTGCGCTAACCTGACGCATCGTGACCGTCGGAATTATCGCCAATCCCCACAAACCCGGTTCGATCCCCACACTGCAGGCGCTCCAGCAGGCGCTCGGCAATGCCGGAATCGACACGCTGCTTGATTGCGAGACCGCCGCCCTGGTCGGCGAGAGTGGCGGCATTCCGGGGGAGTCATTCTCCAGCCATGTCGATCTGGCGGCGGTCATCGGCGGCGATGGCACCATGCTCCACGCCGTCTCGCGGCTTGGCATGTTTGAAAAGCCCGTCGCCGGGATCAACATCGGCACCCTCGGTTTTCTCACCAGTTGCACCGATGACGAACTCGACGACTTCGCCCGAGCCCTCGCCGCGGGCCGTTACACCACCAGTGTCCGCACGCTGCTGCTGGCCACCGTCCACCGCAGCGGGCACCCCGCAGAGACTTTCACCGCCTTGAACGAGATCACGCTCGCCCGCGGCGAAACCGGTCGGCTGGTTTCGTTGCGCGCCCGGGTGGATGGCGTGCTGCTCAACGACTACCGGGCGGATGGCCTGATCGTTGCCACGCCCACCGGCTCCACCGCTTATTCCCTCTCTGCCGGCGGACCGCTCATCGCGCCCGGTGCCGCCGTGTTCCTGATCACGCCGATCTGCCCGCATAGCCTTAGCCAGCGAGCGCTCGTGCTGCCGGATTCCTCGGTCGTCGGTCTCTCCTCCGAAGACCCGGACAGCGGGCCCATGATCTTCACCGTCGATGGCCGGGACAGCGTGCGAATCGAACCCGGCGACCACATCGAGGTGAGGAAATCCCCTGGCTTTTTCCACTTGTTGCGCTTTGAAGACCGCTCGTTTTACCAAGCCCTGCGCCAGAAACTTGGCTGGCAGGGAGTCTGAAAGGCTGCACAGTGCATCAGCCGGCGGCATCCAGCGTCAGACCCAGCGCACCGATCAACCGCTCCCGCAGCGGCCGGGCCTCGGCGGCGAGACGCTTTTGTTCGCACTCGTAAATCCGGCGGCCATCCGGCGTCTCGATGCGCACCTGCTCACACCCCCAGGCGGATAGATCGTAAGGACTGGCCCGCATGTCGAGCTCGCGCAGTTGCAACGCCAGTTCGAAACAATCCAACAGAAGATCCGAGCCCGCCCACGGCATCGCCTTGGCCGCCCATTTGTAGAGATCCATGTTGGCGTGCAGACAGCCCGGCTGCTCCAGCAGAACCCGGTTATTCAAATCCGGCTGCAGGCGGTTGAGCGGACGCGCCTCCGCCGCGAAAAACCGGAACGCGTCGTGATGCGAACAACAAACCGCCCGGGTTTCCACCAAGGCATCGATCTCCGCCTGTGGCAGCCGCAGTTTCAGCGTCTTTTCATGCCGCACCTCCTTCCCGCGGTAAACCATCGCCCACTCATGCATGCCATGGCAGGCGAAATTCGGCGCACGGTCGCGCGTCGCTTCTAACAAGCTCACCGTCCACCTGAGACGCTGCCGTTCCTTGCCGCCCAGTTTTCGCGGTTCCGCCATCACCCGCCCTTCCGCCAATGCATACCAGCGCTCCGGAAACCGCGCCGGCAGGGTGGGGGATTTCCATTGCAGGGCCACTCCGACACCCGGTTGCCAGTTCTCCAGCAGCGCGAAGGGATAGGGATAATATTCGAACAGGAAATCCACGACCGGATGTGGCAGTCCGCGGTCGCGGCGCATGCGTGCGGGCCCCGTGTGCCGTGCCGCCCGCGCCCAATGCGTTTCCGCCCGTTCCAGCCAAAGCCCGGAGGCAACAACAGCCGGGGAACTATCAAGGATCATCGCGCCGCCAGAAAACCACGATCTCCGGAGAATGGCAAAACATCCCTTGCCGGCCTATCCAGGTTCACCGCCAAACACAGACCGTGGCATTTGTGCTGGGTCAGCGGGAGCATGCCGCTTGGTGAGGCGAGGAGACTGGAAAACCTCCTGAAACGGCAAAAGGGAGGAAAGGGGCTTCCACCTTTGCTCGCGCAGCATGGCAATTGGGTGGCACCCCCAGACTGATTCCGGACGGCCAAACTGCCAATAAAAAATCAAAATTTCCCTTGCCTGTCACAGGTCGTCCACCCAAGCATTCCCCCCCAGCGTCGAAAGGCGCATGGTTCCAACCGCGGGATGGAGCAGCCAGGTAGCTCGTCAGGCTCATAACCTGAAGGTCGTAGGTTCAAATCCTACTCCCGCAACCACTCTAAGGCGCTAATCTTTAACGGGTTAGCGCCTTCTGTTTTTTCCGGTTTTTACGGTGTAAGCGCGGAGTGTAAGCAATTAATAACGCAACCAATTTGCGTTACTGGCCTATCTCCACCGGCATCCAATCGCCGGGACCGAGCATCCCCAGATCGTGCCCGGTGATCGTCACCACGCCGCCGGACTCGATGTGAACCAGATCCTTGCCGTCGATCCTGCGCAGCAGCATGGGACGGCATACGACGATACCCACGGGCGTCTCGTCACGCTCGGGGTGCCCAAAGTCAAAAAGCGGCGCGTTCATGGCGGTGATTGTTGATGCGAAAAAACCGCCAGCCCCGTTGATTCGAGACTGGCGGCCAGTTGACAAGACTGATTCTAACCACTGAAATTCATGCGGCGGCCTTGGAGGCCTTCCGTGTGCGGGCGAGTTCCGCGGCGGCCTGCTTGGCGATGGCTTCGAGTTCATCCGCACGGGCAGCAAAAACTCGGTGCCAGTCGGCAAGCTGGCCGGGCCTGCCTTCGAGGTAGTGGCGGGCCTCGCCGGTGACGGGATCGGCCCACGCCACTTTCAAAGACGGAGGCGATGGCTCTTGATGAACGTATTTTTGATGGGCGGCGGTGTTGATGAATAGTCGCCGCAAATCCGGCTCGCCAAGTTCCATGGATGCGAGCCGCTCGGCGAAAATCTCAAACCCCAAACGGGCGGCTTCCTTCGCGGCTCGCCGGCCGCGGGCGATGTGTTCAAGAACCACATCACCGCACAGCACAGACAACCGCCGGAAGTTTTCGGAATGTTCGGCGGCAATATCCCGAATGTCCCGGTTCGCACGGTCGAGTGCGTCAGACAGCCTGCTGAGGTCAGCCCATTGCCCTTCCGAGTAGATTTGAATCGGCGCGGCCTTGGTGCGTTCGGCAATCCAGTTTTCGAGGATGGCGGAACTTGTGGTCCCATCGGATGCGGTGCGGCCGGGTTCGCTTTCAAGCTGATGACGTTCGGCTTCCGTTAGACCGCGCCCGCGGAGATACAAGACTTCGATTTCCTGTGCCCGGCCGCGGGCGCAACGGAACTTTTCCGCAACCGCCCAAAGCTCGCCGAAACAAGCGGGAAGCTCGCGCCACGATTCCGGCGGCGGGGCG
>JBGSUP010000530.1:0-5838 GCA_041753485.1 Akkermansiaceae bacterium | reverse complement strand
CCGCTGGCGCTCACCGTGCCGCCGGGATAACGCAGGTCGTCCGCGGTGGCGGCGGAGCCGCGGTATCTCAGGCTGGCATCCGTATTGGCGAGCGTGAGGTCCGCATTGAGCAGCGCCGCATCCTGGCTGCCGAGAAACGCGGCACCCAGCGCGCCTTGTGTCAGAACAGTTTCATCCCCTGAGAAAACCGGCGCGGCGCTTTTCATCAACAACGATCCGCCGATCTGATCGCCGCCCGCGCTGACGGGTGAAATCCCGGCGAACATCTCCACCAGATCCCCGCGGGATGGACGGGCATAGTGGAGCGGCGGGTCCATGTGGTTGGGGCAGGCCGGGGTGATGGTCATGCCGTCCACGCGCACGCCCACGCGGTCGCCCGAGAGGCCGCGAAGCTGGAGAATGCCGGTTTGCGAACCGTTGCGGACGATGGCCGCGCCGGGCAGATTGCGGATCATCGCCGCGGCGTCCGCCGAGCGCAGATGCTCGGAGCCGACAGTGTGCTCGGTGGGTGTCCAGGTTTGGGTGAGACCGGAGGATCTGACATAGAGGGGACTGAGAGTGCGCAGGGCGTCCTGCGCGTTGGATGGGTGGGAAATTGCGGCGTAGATGGCAGCCGCGGCCAGAATGTGCTGAGAAGAGTTCATGAAAATTTTGTTAGATTGTGCGCGATGGTGCGCGGGTGAGCAAATTCATGCGGTGCAGACGAATGGAGAACAGCCATCATTGGCTGTTTCGGAATCCGGGCTTCCAGCCTGGAGGTTGACGGGAAAGCCTCCACGGCAGGCAAGATGCCCGCCTTCCGAGACAGGCTGGAAGCCTGTCCTCCGTGCCATGCGGCACGGGATGATATAACGGTCAGATCAGCCGCACTCAGGCGGCGGCGAAGCCGGCGCGTCGGCGCCCTTGCCTGAATCACGCGCGGTGCGGGCGGCGATGGACGTGGAAATGTCATGGCCGGTGATGACCGGCATTTTGAGCAACTCACTGGCAATCATCTCCGCCCAGGCGAGGCGCTGGCGTTGGGCCGGCAGTCGTTTTTCGGCGGGATCCTGCGGTTGTTCCTGCTGGCGGAGTTCGGCGGCCTGCTTGCAGAGACTGCATGGGTGCTTGCCATCGAAGGTTTCAATTACGCCTTGTTTCAAGCCGCTCTCCCGGGTGTAGCTGACGAGCATTTGCACCCACGCCACTTCCTGCACCATCATGGCTGGTCCCTGCATCAGCAGGACCAGCACCACGGCGAGCAGTTGGCGGAGGAGGGTCACGGGCGGAAGAGTGCGGATGATGGGGCGGGCTGGCAATTCAAAGGTCTTTTTTGCGGAAAATCCAGCAGGCAAGGCCCAACGGGACGAGCATCCAGAGAGTGAGAATGCCCGCGGCGGAGAAAATGCCGACGCTGGTGCCCAGCAGGTCCTTCATCAGCGCGCCGGTGTAGCCCATCAGCGCGGAAACGTCCATTTGCAGCAGCACCACCACCCGGCCGAGATCGATCGGATTGAGCGCGATCATCGCCATGGTCGGCTTTTCGAGCGGATAATCCTCGAAGGCGAACAGGAGCAGCAGCATCAACCCGCCGTGGAGCAGCGCGAAGTAAAACCAGACGAGCATCGCCATGCCCACACCGCGCGCCTTGTCGCGGGTGGCCACCGCGCCGAGGAAGGCTATGGCGACAAATATCAGAGTAAGGATGAGCCCCACTGCGAGCAGGGTGAAACCCGTGGCGGTGGCGGCATAGAGCAGCACCGGCAGCCCCGCACCGAACAGCAAGGCTGCGCAAAGCGCGCCTGCCACGCCGAGATACTCGCCTAACAGGATGGTGCCGCGCCTCAAGGGCTGCGAGGCAAGCAGCTCGATGAACTCATAGGAGTTGTAGAAATGAATGGTGCCGAAGATCAGGCACACCAGCGGCACCACCAGCAGCACCAGGCTGAGCATGCCGACTAGGCCTTTCGAAACATCACCACCGAGGTTGAACAGGCCGAAGGAAGCGGCGAGCAGGATCAACGCATAGGCGATGATGATGCGGCTGCGAATGATGTCGCGGATGACATATTTGACGATCTTAAGCATCGGCGGTTTCACGCATGATTTTGGCAATGACACGGCCGAGTTTCGGATCGCCGTGTTCCTCGATGAGTTCGGCGATGGGCCGGTAGAAGCGGACTCGGCCGTCGATCAGATAGAGCACGTCGCTGGTGATCTCGTCGAGGTCGCTGAGGATGTGCGAGGTCAGCAGGATGAGCTTGTTCTTCGCGCGCTCGGCGCGGACTTTTTCCTTGAGAATCTCCGCCGCCATCGGGTCGAGGCCGGCGGTGGCTTCGTCGAGGATGAGGATTTCGGGATCGAAGAGGAAGGCGAGGCAGGCGCTGAGTTTCTGGCGCATGCCGCCGGAAAGCGTGCGCGCGGTCTTGTGGGCGAGCTTGCCGATTTCAAATGCATCGATCAGGTCCTCGTCGCTGCGGACATGCGTGCCACGTCGGATTTCCCGCATCATCTCAATGATCTGGCCGACTTTGAGGTGGTCCGGGAAACGACCGATCTGCGGCATGTAGCCGATGTTGCGGCGCGGCGCGGGATTTTCCAGCAGGCATGCGCCATCGAGCGTGAGTTCGCCCTTGTCCGGGATCACCAGCCCGAGCACGCACTTGATGAAGGTGGTTTTGCCGGAGCCGTTGGGACCAATCAGCAAGACCGACTGGCCGCGCTCCATCGACACGCCCACGTCATCCAGCGCGCGCAGGCGGCCGAAGGTTTTCGTGAGGTGTCGGGAAACGAGCATGGGCAGAGACTCAAGACTTCAAGACACAAGACGCAAGATAAGCGTGTGAATGCCTGCAATGGAGGGATTGTAGCGGCGGTCTATGACCGTCGGAGCGGATGAAAAGCCATTGATGTGCGTCATTGTGGTAGAATGACCGCGTCCACCACATGAACAAGGCCGTTGGAGGCTTCCACGGTGCCGATGATGGTGGCGCTGTCATTGATGACCACCTTGCCGTCCTTGACGGAAATCTTGACCGATCCGCCGCTGGCGGTGCCGAGGGTGCTGCCGTCGGTGAGCCGTTCCGATGGATAACCGCCGATCAGCACGTGGTATTGGAGGATGTCGGCGAGTTTATCTTTGTTTTCCGGTTTGAGCAGATCCTCGACGGTGCCCTTTGGCAACTTGTCGAAGGCTTCGTTGGTGGGTGCGAAGACGGTGAAGGGGCCGGCGTTGGAAAGCACGTCCACCAGTCCGGCGGCCTTGACGGCGGCGACAAGCGTGGTGTGCGCGGGACTGCCGACCGCGACCTTGACAATGTCCTTCTGCGAGACGTCGTCCGCAACTGCGGACTGGCCGGAAACCGGCGCGTTGTCGCCGGAATCAGCGGCGGCCGTATCGGACGGGGGTTTGTTGCACTGGCTGAGCGCGAATGCGGCGGCGGCTCCTAACAGGAAACGGATGACGGATTTGGTTTTCATGGTTTTTTGGTTGGTTCGGATTGCGGATGACGGGAGATCGGATTCGGTCGCATCGCGGGTTTGTTATCCACCACCCGCTCGGGGGTGATCGAGGGAAAGGCCTTCTCCGCCTGGTCGAGCAGGTGGACGACCGGGCTGCGCAGCAAAAGAACCGACGAAGGAATGCGGCCGACGACCACCGCATAGAGGCTGACGGGACGGAAAGGCACGTCGCCGATGCCGTCGCGCTTCAGGTCGTAGCCTTCGTATTTGTCCCAGTAGTTGTTTTCGAAACGGTTGTTGTCGAGTTCGCCATCGGCGGCGATGTCGAAGGAATTGCCGGTGAAATTATTTTTATTATAAGTGTTGTCCGAGCTGCTGCGCTGGATCTGGATGGCCCAGCCGTTTTCGGTGAAGCGGTTGTTGGCGATCTCCATGCGGTTGGAGCCGTGGAGCGCGATGGCGATGGAGTTGCGCTCGAACGTGTTGCCGGTGATGTGGCCGTCGGTCATGTCCTTGAGCATGAGACCGTAGGCGGAGCTGCCCCAGTTGTTGACAAAATGGTTGGAACTCATTTCCACGTTGCGGGTGTACATCACCGCGACGCCCGCGCCGTTGCGCTCGAAGCGGTTGTGGCGGTAGGCGCTGTCGTGGGAAAACATGTAGTGCAGTCCGTAGCGGAGGTTGTTCCGGACGGTGTTGCGCTCGATGACCGACTTGTTGGCGAATTCCAGATAGATGCCATCGCGGTGTTTGCGGACGTGGTTGCCGGTGACGGTGATGTCTCCGCAGGACCAAAGGTGGATGCCATTGCCGGATTCCTGCTCGCCGCCTTTTTTTCCGCGGATTTCGTTGTCGATGACGCGGCAATCGTTGGCCTTCGACATGTAGATGCCGAAATTGCAGCCGTTCAGGCGGTTGTTGGAAACCGTGACGTCGCGGGTTTCCGAAACCTTGATGCCCGCCAGATCCTCAAGGCTGCTCACGCCGCTGTTGCGGACTTCAAAGCCGCTGATTGCCACTCCGGGTGCGGTGATGGTGATGATTTCGCCGTTGTTCCGGCCATCGATCACCGGCCAGTCCCTGCCGATGAGTTTGAGGGGTTTGTCCACCTTCAGGTTGCTTTCCTGATAGAAACCCGGATGGACGGTGATGGTGTCGCCCTCCGCCGCTGCGGCGATGGCGGCGGCGATGGTTTTGTGGGTTTTTCCCTCACCCACATGCCATTCCGCCGCAGCCGCAGACAGCAGACAGATGAACAGCGGAAAGATGGTTTTCATGGAGCGGGAAATGCGTTCATGACGTCTTCCCATGTGAGGAAGCCGCCACCTTCGCCAAGATCGTCGAGCGTGGCCTGCGCGGATGCCTTGTCACGGAAGGCGGCGACGTGGCTGCGCATCGGCGTGCGGAGACCCTTGTGTTTGATGAACACGAGCTTGTCGGACCTGGTCAATGCTCCGCCTTCGTTGAATGCGACGATGAAGCGCTTCGCGGACGAGTCACCGGCATGAGGTTCGCGCTTGATGAACTCCACCATGCAGTTGACGTCGTCGAACTTGAAAACCTTGCCCTTGCCGGTGACGAATTCCGCGCCGAAACGCTTGTCCACAATCGTCATGTTGCAGTCGGCGCACGAGTCCTTGCCGTAAGCGATGGGTTGCGGCCCGTTTTCACAGCCCGGAAGCAGCAGCACGGCTCCCAGCAACGTGCAGCATGCGGCGAGGCCTTTGTTTCCGGAACCTTTCTTGCGGGAACGCCACAGTTCCCATGCGAACAGGGCCACGGTGATACCACCGGCGATGATGAGAATCCAACCGCCCTTGTCGGGGCCGGAGTAGGCGGTGAAGTTGAGCAGGTTCTTGTAGCCGATGATCGGCGGATCGTAGGTCATGCCGGGTACCGAGATGGCGGCCTTAGGGTCGAGGTTGTGGCCGTAGTCATGGCCCCAGCGGTAGAAGTCCCAAAGCCCGAGGCCGCCGGCGGTGAACAGGAGTGCGACAAAGATCAGGAGAAACACCCTGCGTCCGATGATGACAGGCAGCAGGCCCATGAAGATCAGGAATCCGAGCACGTAGCCCATGTAGTTGAATTCCGGAAACATCTCCTCCTTGATCAAGGCCATGCCGATGTAGTGGTTCAGCCCGTTGATGATGTCAAAATCCCCGCTGAGGTGATCGAGCCAGATCTTCATGTTGAGCCCCTCCGGATACTGCGGCGCCCAGAGGTGGATTTCCCACATCGGCAGCTTGTAAGCGGCGAGCATCGAGAGCACGGCGACGGCCAGCAGGATCCGGGTCATGATGTGGAGCTTTTTCATGTGAGGAGATGTTGCTGTGCGTGGCGCGGGCATCCTGCCCTTGCATCTTTCAAGAGTCCGGGATGGCGGCGGGCAGGATGCCC
>JBGSUP010000529.1:0-2569 GCA_041753485.1 Akkermansiaceae bacterium | reverse complement strand
TGCCCTGTCAATACCTCCATCCTCGACTATCACGGTCGTTTGAAACCCGCGGCCCGCGCTTTGTCGTGAGCATGGAGGACATCGGCAAGGGCCTGCACCACTGCGTCCACGGACCATGGGACCTGCCGGGAACGATGGCGGAGTGGCGTGCGTTCTGGGAAAAGTCCGATGCCATGTTCCATGCCGAAGCCGGAGTGCCCGGAGCCTCGGACGCCGCCTTGATCCGCAAATACTGCGGCGATCGCGCGTTGCCCGCGGATGAGTCCCATCCCGTCTGGCGGCACGCGGCATCCTGGTGGCTCCAGTGGAAATCCTATCTCGTCGATGGCGGAAATCCGCAGTCGCTGGATGATTATGTCCGCTGGAGCCAGAGCCGCCAGGCCAAGGGGCTTTCTGTTGCCATGGCCGCCTGCATGCGGCGCTTTCCCCGCTGCGGCGGCCTCATTGTCTGGATGGGGCATGATGCCTTTCCCTGCCCTGTCAATACCTCCATCCTCGACTATCACGGTCGTTTGAAACCCGCGGCCCGCGCACTTCGCAACGTTCTATCATATCGCACCACCGCCTCACCCATCCCATGAAATCCATCGCTTTGCTTTTCGCATTGCTTTCGTTCGCCAGCGCCGCCGCACCTGATGGCGGCCTGCCAGTCGTTCCGGAAGAGCCGGCCGCATTCACCTTTGTCAGTGAGGGTCCAAAGCAGGCCGTGGCGGAAATCGTGCCTGTGAGCGGCCAGCCATTCGCCAATGCGTGGCGCGTCGAAGTCCTCGCGCAGCCGCCGAATCCATGGAAGGTCCAGCTCGTCACACGCTCCGGCGCACCGGTGAAACGCGGTGATGTCCTGTGGGCACGCTTCTTCCTCCGCTGCACCGCCAGCCGCCAGGAAAGCGGCGAGGGGCGCCTGACACTCGTGTTCGAAACCGCCGATGAAAACCACGACAAGTCGATCGATCTAACGGTCGGTGCTGGCAAGGACTGGAAGGAATTCGCTTTTCCCTTCACCTGCCGCCACGACCTTCCGGCGGGCGGCGCGCAGATCGCCCTGCGTGTCGGATTCCGCCCGCAGACGATCGAGGTCGGCGGCATCGGGATTTTGAACTATGGCAACACCTGCAAACTGGCGGATTTGCCCCGCACCCGCGCCGATTATCTCGGCCGCGAGGCGGACGCGCCATGGCGCAAGGACGCAGCCGCCCGCATCGAAAAATTGCGCAAGGGCGACTTCCGCGTGCAGGTCAAGGATGCCGCCGGCGGACCGCTCGCCGGAACCAAAGTGAAATACGCGCTGCGCCGCCACGGCTTCGGCTTCGGCTCCGCGATCGATGGGGCGCTTTTGTTAGGCAACACCCCGGACGCACAGCGCTACCGCAAAACCATCGACACGCATTTCTCCCGCGTGGTTTACGAAAACGAGCTGAAGTGGCATTCGTGGGAAACCAACGACGACGCGCGGCGGCGGATCAGTGTGGAATCGTTCGACTGGTTCACCCAACGCGGCATCGGCATGCGCGGTCACGTGCTTGTCTGGCCGAGTTGGCAATATCTCCCGCAGTCCGCGCGCGCCCTGCGCGACAATCCCGTCGCCCTGCGCAAGCTCACCGACCAGCGCATCCGCGACATGGTCGGCCTCACCCGCGGGCGCTTCACCGATTGGGATGTGATCAATGAACCCTTCGCCCACCACGATCTGATGGATATCCTTGGCGAAGAGGTGATGGTTGAGTGGTTCAAGGCCGCCCGCGAGAGCGATCCCGACGTGAAACTTTTTCTCAACGACTACGCCGGCCTTGCCAACGAAGGCCTCGACACGCCACACAAGGATCATTTTGAAAAGACCACCCGATTCCTGATGGAAAAGGGCGCGCCCATCGACGGCATCGGCCTGCAATGCCACTTCGGATGGTCGGTCACGCCGCCGGAAGCCGCGTTGAAGGAACTCGACCGCTGGGGCGCACTCGGCCTCGAAGTGCAGATCACCGAGTTTGACGTCGAAACCACCGACGAGGAACTGCAGGCGGATTACACCCGCGATCTTCTCACCTTGGCCTTCAGTCATCCTTCCGTCACCGCGATCATGATCTGGGGTTTTTGGGAAGGCCGCCACTGGAAACCCGATGCCGCCTTGTGGCGTCGCGACTGGTCGATCAAGCCGAACGGCCAGGTCTGGACCGATCTCACCCTGCGCGAGTGGAACACCACCGGCGAGGCAGTGACCGATGCCGACGGCTGGATTTCCTTCCGTGGTTTCCACGGTCGCTACACGCTCGCAATCGGCGAAGGAGAAACCCCGCGCACCGCCGAAATCCCACTCGATAAATCCCGCCCCACCGCTGTGGTGACCGTTCCACAATAACCTATAACTCATCGCCCATAGCCACCCATTATGAAACGCAGGGAATTCATCCGCCAGGCCAGCGCCGGTCTCGGGGCCGCCGCCTTCACACCATCGTTCGCCGCCATCGCCGCAGCGGAAAACGGACCACGCCTCACCCCCGCCGCAGAGATCGAGAAGCGGGTGCGCGCCGCCCGGCCATCGCTCGTCGGCCCGATCCCCGCCGACTTCGCCAAG
>JBGSUP010000528.1:0-4118 GCA_041753485.1 Akkermansiaceae bacterium | reverse complement strand
GCCCGCCGCGCTGGACGTCACGCTGCCCGAGCGTGGCACCGTGCTGAGCTTCGGCCGCAGCGTGCAGGTGGATGGCGAGCGCCCGATGGCGATCATCCTGAAACTCAAGCGCGCCAGCGGCAGCTTCGCATGGATCGCGGTGCTGCTCTGCCTGCTCACTGCGGCGATGGCCGTGGCGAGAAAGGCGGTTTCCTGATTCATCGGGCCCAATTGCCGCCCGGGTGTTTTTGGGTTGAAGCGGGCGGGTTGATTTCGCAGCTTCCAGCCAACCCAAAAAAACCAACGACCATGTCACGCCCCGTCACACTCTTCACCGGCCAATGGGCCGACCTTCCGCTCGAAAAACTCGCACCGCTGGCCTATGAAATGGGCTACGATGGACTGGAACTCGCCTGCTGGGGCGATCACTTCGATGTCGATGCCGCCGCTTCCAACAAGAAATACGTGAAGGAAAAATGGGAACTGCTGTTTGACAACGGCCTCACTTCCTACGCGGTTTCCAACCATCTCGTTGGCCAGGCGGTCTGCGATTTGATCGACGAGCGCCACAAGGCGATTCTCGCGCCCGATGTGTGGGGCAATGGCGATCCCGAAGGCGTCCGCAAACGCGCCGCAAAGAAAATGATCACCACCGCCAAGGCGGCCCGCGCGTTTTTCAACGCCAAGCCAGGCCGCGACAAGACCGATGATTTTCCTGCTGTGGTCAACGGTTTCACCGGTTCCTCGATCTGGCATTCGATTTATGCCTTCCCGCCCACCTCGCAGGCCTATTACGAAAAGGGCTTCAAGGATTTCGCGAAACGCTGGCTGCCGATCCTGGATGCCTTCGACAAGGTGGATGTGAACTTCGCGCTTGAAGTGCATCCCACCGAGATCGCCTTTGACATCGCCTCCGCCAAACGCGCGCTTGCCGCCGTGGGCAATCACAAACGCTTTGGCTTCAACTATGATCCCTCGCACCTCGGCTATCAGGGCGTGGACTATGTGAAGTTCATCCGCGAGTTCTCCTCGCGCATCTATCACTGTCACATGAAGGACGCCTGGTGGGGGCACGGCGACGGCAGCGTGGGGGTTTTCGGCGGTCACACCGACTTCGGGGATGCCCGGCGTTTCTGGGACTTCCGCTCGCCCGGCCGCGGCGACATCGAGTTCGAGGACATCATCGTCGCGCTCAATGATATCGGCTACCGCGGACCGCTCTCGGTGGAGTGGGAGGACATCCGCATGGATCGCGTCCACGGCGGAGCGGAGGCCGCGTGCTTCGTGCGAAGCCTGGATTTTCCAGGAAGCAGCGTCGCTTTTGATGCCGCCTTCGACAAGTCCAACCAATAGGGAAAAGGGCGGTCGCTTGTCCAGTAATCAGGTGAATCTGGGGATGGCCTGCTTTTCGACGGGTTTTTGGTCGAGGGTCAGCGCCGCTGCCCGCGCGTCCGGGCGAGGTGCACGCAGACTGGCACCAGGAAGATCAGCAGTGTGAGAACCGAGGTGCCGAGGTCGAAATACTTGCTGGCGAGCATTTGATGGACCGGATGGCTCTCCGCCAACAAGTGCCGCGGGATGCCGAGCATCAGTTTCACCCCGAGGATGGCGATCACCACAAAGGCGCAGGTTTCGAGGAAATGGAAGCGATGCATCAGCTTCACAAAGCCTTGGGCCGCGAACCGCATGGTGAGGATGCCGAGAAACACCCCGGTGCAGACGAGCACCAGCTTCGAGGGCATCGGGTAGTCCTTCACGTAGGCGACGGCCGCCACCACGTTGTCGATGGAAAAGGCGAGGTCCATGATCTCGACCGCCGCCACCGTGGCCCAGAACGGACCGAGGCGCCCGATGGTGTGGCGATAGAGCCAGTTGCCCTCGGTGGCCACGGCCTCGGCGCCTTCTTCCTCCACCGATTCGTGTTTGGCGAAGTGTTTCCACGAGAGCCAGATGAGATACAATCCGCCGAGAGGTTCCAGCCACCAGATTTTGATCAACCAGGATGCCAGGGCGAGGCAGAGGCCGCGGAACAGATATGCGCCGAGGATCCCGTATTTCAGCGCCTTGCCGCGTTGTTCCTCCGGCAGGCGCATCACCATGGTCGCCAGCACCGCCGCGTTGTCCACCGAGAGAATCCCTTCGATCAGGATCAGGATGAGAACCACCATCACCCCTGCGGCGGGGTCCGGGCCCAGAAGCTTGTAGGTCCAATCCATGGCGAAAAGCGGAGGCTGCGGGCATGCCGGGGCGGTGGCAACTGGAAACTCAGGGCAGCGCGCGCAAGTCGGTCCCGGCGCGGGAGACCTCACTCCGGAAGCAAAGCGCCACGCCGACGGTCACCAGTGTTCCCGCCATGATGCGCCAGGTGAAAGCGATGACCGGCAGCCAGTCCGGATTCTGATAGAGAGGCGCACCGGTAAGCATGTTCCAGACATCATTGGGCAGGTTGGTCAGGACTCCCACCGCGAGGAATCCGCAGATCATCCCGATGACATTGCCTTTGCAACTGCCCCGGGTCTTGGTGAGCATGCCGATCAGGAAAACACCAAGCAGCGATCCGTAGGTGTAGCCGAACGAGCCGAGCACGATCGGAATGATCCGCAGCTCGGGGTTCTTGAGTTTTACCCAGGCGGTTCCCACGCCGATGATTGCCAGAAAGACCGCAAAAGCCACGGTGGAAAACCGTGCGGCGCGCATTTGTTGGCGGGAATCGGCATCGGGGCGGAAAACCCCGACATACCAGTCCTTGGTGAACGAGGTGGCCAGCGCATTGAGCGCAGTGGAGAGTGAGCCCATAGCGGTGGCGAAAAGCCCTGCGGCGAGCAGCCCGCGGATGCCCGGCGTGAGATCGTGCACCATGAACCAGGCGAAAATCCCCGGATCACCCTCCGGTTTGTTCCCTGGATGGAGTTCGTAGAATTTCCAGATGAGAATGCCGATGGCGAGGAAGCCGATGACCACTGGCAGGTCGATCAGGCCGGACACGATGACGGCGCGCTGGCCGCGCCTGGCATCCTTGGATGTGAGCATGCGCTGGACCATGTCCTGGTCGGTGCCATGGGTGGCTAGGGTGGTGAAGATCGAGCCGAGCAGCGCGGCCCAGATCGTGTATTCCTGTTCAAGGATGAATTTGAAGTGCTCGCCAAAGTCGCGGCCGGGCTTGATCCCGGTGTCGATGGCGATCGGGCTGCTGACGGACCCCTCGAAGGCCGACCAACCGCCGGTTTTGTCCAGCAGCCAAAAGAAGACATAAAACGCCGCGCCGAACATCAGCGAGATCTGGATGAGGTCCGTCCACACAACCGCCTTGATGCCGCCGAGAGTGGTGTAGAGCGCCGTGAGTCCGGTGATGGCGATGACCGCCCCGGCATAAATGATGAGTTCCTGGCCGAAGCGCTCTTCCCTGGACATGGCGGAAAACTCCGGATGGGCGACTTCCCATGCGAGCGCCAGCAGGATTGCCGCGATGAAGATGCGCGATCCCGAGGCGAGCGAACGCGTCAGCAGAAACACCAGCGAGGCCACGCGCCGGGTCAGCAGGCCAAAGCGGATTTCCAGGAATTCGTAGATGCTGGTGACCTTGTATTTGTAGAAGGGCTTGATGAAAATGGCGGCCACCAGCAGGCGCGCGAGGATGGTGCCGATGACAAGCTGGGCATAAAGGAAATTGCGCTTGGCATATCCCTCGCCCGGCGTTCCAAGGAAGGTGCCGGCGGAAATTTCCGAGGCGAGGATCGACGCCAGCACCGCCCACCATGGCATCGAGCGGTCGCCCAAGGCATAGGACTCCATCGTTTTCTGGCCGCGCGAGGCATACAGTCCGATGCTGATAATGACGGTGAAATAAACGCCGATGATGATCAAATCCAGACCGAATTCGGACATGTGCGGACGATAGGAATTTTACCGCCGGTTCCAAGTTCCAAGTTCTCAAGCCGCGTGGCGCGGCGCGGCTTCACTTGCCGCTCCAGCCGCCGCCGAGGGCTTTGGCGAGGGCGGCGAGGGTGATGCGCTGCTCGGAATCGATCTGTGCCAGCACGAGCTGCACGCGCAACACGGTGCGGCCTGCCTCGACGACTTCCAGAAAACTGTTGAGGCCCTTGTCGAAGCGTTCCTGGGCGATGCGCTGGGTGTCGCGC
>JBGSUP010000527.1:0-4005 GCA_041753485.1 Akkermansiaceae bacterium | reverse complement strand
GTGGCCGATGCCATGCGCCGCAGTTGGTCCCGCCCGCTGGCCACCGTCGGGCTACCTGCCGTTCTGGACCGTGCGCTCGAACACCGCCGCACGCACTCGCCAAAACCCGGCCTCACGCTTTACATGTTGCGCGCCTTCGCTCTCGCCATCGCCGAAAACCCCACCACGGCCGGCTATCTCATCGGCGACAAGATCGTCCACCCCCGCTCGTTCGATCTCGGGGTGGCGGTGCAAATTGACGATGGCGTGGTGGTGCCCGTGATGCGCAAGGTGGACCAGAAATCCCTGCGCGACCTGATCGGCGAATACGATGACCTTCTCGATCGCGCACGCCGCCGCCGGCTCAGCGAAGACGATTGCCGCGGCGGCATCGCCACCGTGACTAACTTCGGAACCTTCGGTCTGACCCTCGGCACGCCCATTCCACTGCCAAACGAAACCCTCATCCTAGGTCTCGGCGCCGGAGTGAAAAAGCCCGTCTGGAGCGACGAGGTAGAGGCGTTTCTGCCCGCCACGGTGGCGGAGATTTTCCTCACCTTCGACCACCGCGTCGTCGATGGCGGAGGTGCGGGCATCCTGTTGAGCCGGGTTTCCGAGATTCTCCAGACGCCGGATGCGCTGTGATGCCATGCGGGACGTCGCTTCGAGGAGGCGTTTGGGTTTGCTTCGCAGGGCTGACCCGTCACAGACTGGCGGCGCGATGGAACAACGCATGCCGGGATTGCTTCGCTTTATCAGCCGGGTTTTGCGGGATTTCTTCCTGCGCAACCACGGTCTGTTGCTGACTGGCGCGGTGGCTCACAGCATGATGCTCTCGCTCATCCCGCTGTCAGCGGTGCTGATGGTCGTTTTCTCGCATTTCTTCGATCAAAAGCTGCTGATGGAGGCCCTCACGAGCGAGATCTCTCTCATCGCGCCGGGCTTCGCCCCCACCCTGACCGAAGTCCTGGAGGGTTTTCTGCAAAATCGCCGGGTCGTTGGATGGGTCGGCCTGCTGATCCTGCTGTTTTTCAGCACCATGGCCTTCCGTGTGATCGAGGATTCGATCGCCATCATCTTCCACCGGCCGATGCCGACCTTGAAACGCAAGTTCTGGGTCTCGGCACTGATTCCCTACCTGTTCATTCTCATTGTCGCAGTCGGCTTGATCCTCATCACCTCAGCCAATGCCATTATCGATGCCCGCGGCCAAATCCGCGAGGTTTTCCCGCAGATTGACGCGCTCATCCACAACCATCTGGGCCTCATCCTCTACGCCGCCGGAGTGCTCGGGCTGATCCTGCTTTTCACCCTGTTCTACAAAATCATGCCCGTGACCAAGGTTCCCTTCACCCTTGCCCTCGCAGGTGGCACCACCGCCGCCATCCTGTGGGAAATCACCCGCCACTTGCTCGTCGCTTATTACACCAAGGTCCCCATCGTCAACGTGCTCTACGGCTCGATGGCCACCATCATCATCGTCCTGCTCACCATGGAGGCCGTGGGATTGATCCTGCTGCTCGGCGCCCAAGTCATCGCGGACCTTCAATGCAACGCCAACGCCGGCCTCCGCTGGCACGAGGACCCGCCGGAGCATCCGGAAATTCCGAAACCCCGCTGAAAGTCACGCCCACTGCAGCATCACCCCGCGCAATATGCTATCGCCTCGACTCCCCACGGTATCCCACCCCAACTTCCGCCTGAGCCGCATGCGGCTATTTTCGATCCCAATGGGGTAAAATACGCGTAGCCTTAGCCACTTGCTGCGGTGTCAGCCCGGTGATACCTGCAATCATCCGCTCCTACCCACCCACTCCCGCCACAATGATCACGAAAATCGACCACTTGGGCATCGCCGTCCGATCCCTCGACGAAGCCATTCCCTATTACGAAAACGTCCTTGGACTCACCTGCGAAGGTCGCGAGGAGGTGGAATCACAGAAAGTCCGCACCGCGTTTTTCGCTGCCGGCGACGTCCACCTTGAACTGCTTGAACCGACCTCCGAGGACAGTCCGATTGCCAAATTCCTCGAGAAAAACCCCTCCGGCGGCATCCACCACATCGCCTTCGCCACCACCGACATCACCGGCCAACTCGCTCAAGCCAGAGACCAGGGCGCACGCCTGATCCACGAGGTCCCTTTCGAAGGAGCCGCGGACAAGCTTGTCGCCTTTCTCCATCCGAAATCCACCTTTGGCGTGCTCACCGAGTTCTGCCAGCCCGCCCACTGATTTTCCCCGACATCCAACACGCACACATTATGGCCATCGACCCATCACTCATGGAGGCACTCAAGCTCCGCCGCGAGGAAGCCCTCATCGGAGGCGGCATCGACCGTATCGAAAAACGCCACGAAAAAGGCCTGCTCTCCGCCCGCGAACGCCTGGCCGCCTTCTTCGATGGCGGCTCTTTCATTGAGTTCGGAATGCACGCTCATCATTCATGCATCAACTTCGGCCTCGAAAAACGCAAGATGCCCGGTGACGGTGTCGTCTGCGCCACCGGTTATGTAGATGGTCGCCCCGTCTCCGCGTATGCCCAGGATTTCACCGTCGGCGGCGGCGCGGTTGGCGCCATTCACGCCAAGAAAATCTGCGACCTGCTCGACTTCGCCATTAAGGCCGGCATGCCCGTCGTCGGCATCAACGACTCCGGCGGAGCCCGCATCCAGGAAGGCATTGAAGCGCTCTCCGGCTATGGCCAGATCTTCTTCCGCAACGTGCTCGCCTCCGGCGTCATCCCGCAGATCTCCATCATCGCCGGCCCCTGCGCCGGTGGTGCCGCCTACTCGCCCGCGCTCACCGATTTCATCATCATGACGCGGAGGAATTCCAACATGTTCATCTGCGGTCCGGACGTCATCAAGGCCGCCACCGGCCAAACCGCCTCGCTCGACCAGTTCGCCTCCGCCGATGCGCACGCACAGGTTTCCGGCAACATCCACCTCATCGCCGACGACGACCAACACGCGATGGATCTGGCCAAGAAACTCCTCGACTACCTGCCGTCCAACAATCTTGGCGATCCGCCGCACAAGATGAACAACGACATCCCATTCACCGAGGATCCGGGCATGAACGAAATCATCCCGGCAGATCCCAAATCGCCGCTCGACATGCAGCAGGTCATCGACCGGCTCATGGACCCCGGCAGCTGGTTCGAAATCCAGCCGGACTTCGCGCCCAACATGCTCACCGGATTCGCCAAACTCGAAAACCATGTCATCGGCATCATCGCCAACCAACCGACCGTCAAGGCCGGTTGCATCGACATCGACGCATCGGACAAAGCCGCACGCTTCATCCGCGTTTGCAACATCTACTCGATCCCGATCCTCTCGCTGGTGGACGTCCCCGGCTTCATGCCCGGCCTCGCCCAGGAACGCGGCGGCATCATCCGCCACGGCGCGAAAATGCTCTTCGCCTGGGCCTCCGGCACCGTGCCCAAAATCACCCTCATCTGCCGCAAGGCCTACGGCGGAGCCTACCTCGCCATGTGCCCCAGCGACCTCGGCGCGGACTTCGTCTTCGCCTGGCCCACCGCGGAAATCGCCGTCATGGGTGCCCAGGGAGCCATGAAAGTCCTTTACAAGAAAGAACTCGAGGAAGCCGAAGACCCGGAAACCCTCGAAAAGGAACTCCGCAAGGCCTACTCGGAAAAATTTGCATCGCCCTATCAGGCCGCCTCCAACGGCATGATCACCGATGTCATCAACCCGGCGGTCTCACGCACGACCCTCGCCCTCGCCTTCCGCGGCATCATGGGCAAGAGCGAAAGCCGACCGCCCAAGAAACACGGCAACATCCCACTCTAACACCCCATGCAACTCAATCCTATCCTCGCCACCGCAGAAACGGCCGGACCCTCCGTGCTGGAAGCCCTGCCCCACCTCGCGGGCATGCTCATGGTCATGATCACCTTGGCTGTCCTATGGAGCGTCTGCGCGGTTACCGCCAAGCTGGTGCGAACTTTCACACCGGAACCCGCAGCCGCCACAACTCAGGTGGCAAAACCCGCCGCAACTC
>JBGSUP010000526.1:0-10321 GCA_041753485.1 Akkermansiaceae bacterium | reverse complement strand
CCGTGCTCGCACCCACCGGCACCATCGGCTTCCTGATGGATTGCGACACCACCGGCATCGAGCCGGACATTGCGCTCGTGAAATACAAACTGCTCGCCGGTGGCGGCATGCTCAAGATCGTCAACCGCACCGTGCCGCCCGCACTCAAGCGGCTGGGTTACAGCTCGGATGAGATTGCCGCCATTCTCATCCACATCGAGAAATACGACACCATCGAGGACGTCACCGATCCCGGCAGCGGCAAGACCGCCCGCAGCGGCCTGAATCCCGGGCATCTGCCGGTGTTCGACTGCGCCTTCAAGCCGCATCTTGGCAGCCGCAGCCTGCACTACCGCGGCCACCTCAAGATGATGGCAGCGGCCCAGCCGTTTCTCTCCGGCGCGATTTCAAAGACCGTCAATCTGCCGGAAAGCGCCACCATCGAGGACATCATGCAAACCTACATCGAGGCCTGGCAGCTCGGCCTCAAGGCCGTGGCCATCTATCGCGACGGCTCGAAGCGCTCGGCCCCGCTCAACACCAGGAAAACCACCGGCATGGGTGCTGCGGCCGACGCCATCACCCCCGGTGCCGAGGAACTTGCCGAGCGCATCGCCACCCTGATCCGCGAAAACGAGGACCTGCGGAAAAAATCCGAAACCCGCACCCGCCGCAGCATGCCGGACACCCGCATGTCGCTGACCCACAAGTTCGAAATCGCCGGCCACGAAGGCTACATCACCGTCGGCCTCTACCCGGACGGACAGCCGGGTGAGGTTTTCGTCCAGATGTCCAAGGAAGGCAGCACCATCGGCGGCCTCATGGACACGGTGGCCACCCTCACCTCGATCTCCCTGCAATACGGCGTGCCCTTGGAGCAACTCGTCAACAAGTTCGCCTATCAGCGCTTCGAGCCCAGCGGTTTCACCAAGAACCCGGACATCCGCACCGCCTTTTCCATCACCGACTATGTCTTCCGCTGGCTCGGCTGTGAGTTCATCAAGGGTTACCGCGAGGCCACCTCGCCCGACAACCACCAGGCCGAGCTGCCGATGCCGGAAATCCAGCGGATGGAGCAACAAGCCGTCAACCGCCCGGTCCCCGAACTCAGCCTCGCCGAAGAACCGAATCTCCCGAAACCCGACCGCGTGAAAACCGCCCTCGGCACCGCCTACATGGGGATCACCTGCTCGAACTGTGGCTCGGACAAGGTCATCCGCGCCGGGGCCTGCGGCGTCTGCACCCAGTGTGGCACGAGCCAGGGGTGTAGTTGAGGGGAGCACACGCGCCCTCGCGCTCCGGTGGCGTCTCATATGGGCAAGCTCCGCCCTGCATTCCAATCCACACCAACCGGCAGTCAGCCAATTCGTCCCCACCATCCCCAAAATCCTGCGCGGCATCTTTCGCAAACGCCGCGACCTTGTCCACCTCCTCTTCAAAACCGCCACCGAAACCCTAACAAAGACGCAAGACGGCAAGACACAAGACTCAAAACAATAATTCGCCTGCGCCCAGGCCGGGCTTGTAGCGGCACTCTATGAGTGTCGAAGCCCATGATCCGCGCGAAGCCCACCGCGTGGTCCGCAGCACGCAGGGCAATGGCGTTGTCACCTCCTTCCAATACCGCGGCGATGACGAGACATCCCTTCCTGGTGCTGAGGATTTCACCTTCGATGACTGTGTGAAAACCAACATCAACGATCTCTCAATCACGACCGTTCACCGGGATCGAAATCAGCGAATCATCCGCGATGCCACCGCCATTTCCACGGCAAGCACGCCGCCGATCCGAATCAAAGCCATCGGGAGAAACCGCCTCGGGGATCTCACCTTATGCACCACCCGCCTCTGCTCTGCGCCCGGGACGCCGCTGGAAAGCCCCAGAGTTGAACAGCAATTCGGACAGGATCACCCTCATCACCAATGCCGCCGGAGCAGTCGTCGAGCGTTTCGATTGTGACGATGCCGGCAAACCGCTCTTCCTCACCATCGACTACGCGCCTTCCAGCGCCAGCAGTTCGTCGAGCGGAATCCGCTGGCTGCCCCGGCTTGCTCATGGGAACCGTAAATCGACATGTTCCAATGCCCCGGCGGATTTTATAGCCCGGATCTTGGGGCAGGCGTTTCCAGTCACAAGGAGAAACCAGCCGACCCGCCGAAAAAGAGGAACTACGTCGGCCACGTCACGCTCATCAGGTAGTGATCCGCTGTTCGTGCGGAACAACCCCCATTTTCCCGCCATCCGGTCCGGCCACCGGCTCTTTCAAGAGCCTTCAACTCAAAAGCAAATTCCTGGCAGTCAGGTTGCGACAGATTCTCCGCATTTCGCGCTATCGACCAAGGCCGTTAAATTCTCGATTGGGGTATCGAGTTGGACGTGATGGGTTGGTGCGAGGATCAGTCCCCCACCCTTGCCGATGGTGCGCAGGCGCTCCGCGACCTCGCGTCGGACGTCATCCGGCGAGCCGAATGGCAGCGTGCGTTGGACGTCGATGGAGCCCATGAAACAAAGGTGATCGCCAAATTTCCGTTTCAAGGCCGCCGGGTCCATCGATGCCGGCTGGACGGGGTGAAGCACATCGACGCCGATCTCGATCAAATCACCGATCACCGGTTCGACGTAGCCGTCGGTGTGATAGGCGATCTTGAGTGCGGGGTTGAGTTGTTTGAGTTCCGCGATGAGTGTGGCGAAGCGCGGTTTGAGAAGGGCGCGCCAGGTTTCGGGAGACATGATCATCGAGTCCTGGGCGCCGAGGTCGTCGCCAAGCCAGACCATGTCCACACCCAGGGCGACGAGGCGGCGGCAGACTTCGGTGTGGTAGCGCTGCGGGATATCGAGGATGCTCGAAACCAATTCCGGTTCGCAAACGAGGTCCATCAGAATGGTTTCGAAGCCGCGCAGGGCGACGGCGGTTTCCCAGATAGTGGTCTGGCAGGAACCGGTGACCCAGTAGTCCCTGCCGAAATCGTTTACGGTTTGTTCAACCGCTGTGTAGAGTTCCGGGCGGTTCGGATCGGGTGGCTGATAGGAGGCGATGGAGTCGTCGTCGGCCAGTGGCGGATTGCAATACTCGGTGTAGAAGCCGCTGCCGAAGCGCGTCTGATAGGCGACATTTTTCCAACTGACCCCCCACTCGTCGGTGTAATGTTCCGCACCCGGATTGTAAACTTCGCCGGCGTAGTAGGAATTCGCCCAACCGACGGAAGTGAGCAGCACATCGAGGTCGAGCGCACGTTCGAGGGCGTAGTCGTTGCCGCCGCCGTGTGGGTTGTGGCGGCCGCCAGCCTCGCCGAAAAGGTGGCTGCGGAGGCGCTGCGCGAATTCCGGCGTGAAACTCATCTCCAGCGGCACGCGATCGGGTTGCTGGTGCGACAGCGCGGTTAGAACTCGTTCGCGGTGATTCATTCGGTGAGGGTGAGCATGCGATGGCGGAATGGCGCGGGATGGGCGGTGATCCAAACATCCGGCTTGAAGTTCGCCGAGCCGCCTTGCATCCCCAGGACCACAGCATCAATCTCGGCGTCCTTCATCTCCGGGGTGAGTGGCACGTAATAGGTGTAATTCGCGGCCTTCCGTTGCGGCGGATACTCCCATGGGTTGGCGGGATAGGAAACCGCGCGGTCCGGGGCACCGACGGGTCTGCCGTTGACGCGCAGCGCGGCGTAGGCTCCTTCCTCGCCGTGCGAGCCGTTCAGGGCGATGGCAAGATAGCCACCCTCCGGAATTTCAGTTAGCTTGAACGATTGCTGCCAGGCATTCACCGCAGCGGCTCTCGCGCCGGACGCGAACAACTGCGAGGCGCGCCAGTTCGTCCGGTCGAGTGCTTCACCTCTGAGAAAGCCCTCGATTTCGACGATTCTGTCCGGTGTGCCCTCGAAGCGCACGTAGCGGATTTCGGTATCCAGATCGAAATCGATCACGATCTCCGCGCCCGCGGCCAGCAGCATCGGCGTCCAGGTTTTCAAATCCCTGGATACCGACGCGCGGATCGTTTCGTCATGTTTGAACGGCTGAAGGGCATGCTCGCCGCCGGTTCTAACAAGCAGCTTGTCGAGCTTGGTCGTTTTCCCGAGGTCGATGCGCAGCGAGCCGTGATTGAGGGGCAGCACGCCGACCCGGCGGGCGACATAGAAGGCGGTGTGGTCATCGCCGTCGAAGAGATTGCGGTCCCAAACTCCGCGGTCGATGAAGAGCGGCTGTTTGAAAAACGCGTCGCGCACTTTCTGCACCTGCGGGATGGCGGTGGGGCCTGAGCGTTCCAATTCGCGGACCTCGAAGGCATTGTTGTCCGCAGCAAAACAAGTGGCCTCGTAAAGCGCCTCGGCGTCGGCGGGGACGGGGCAAGGCGCGAGGTCGCCCAGCTTGCGGTGGAACGGTTCGCGCAGGGCCTCGCCGGGGAAGTGGATGGTTTTGGATTCGCCATCTAACAAACCATCCGCCGTCTCGCCGTCGAGCGTGGCCGCGCGGAATTTCCGGCCGCCGGCGAGCAGCTTGATTTCGCGCGTTTCGCCGGGCATGCCGAGCAGTTTCACGAGCACCGGCTTGCCGGGGACATCACGGACCACCTCGAAATCGCAGCCGGTGAGACCAAGTTCCGGTGTTGCGGAACCCGCCTGCAACAGGCAGGCGCGGAATGGCGGCACCTCGACCTCGATGACCTCGCCTTTCTTGAAGGTGCCGATCACCCGCCCGGTGGGATGAAGCTGGCGGAGTTCGAATTCCTTCCCATGCGTCAGGCCGATTTCCTCATCGAGCCGGATTTGCCGGGTGACTGGCTCCCAAGCGAGATTGCGCAAGGTGATCAGCCGGGTTTTTCCATCGCCGCGGGAGACGGCTTTGTCGCCGTAAGCGGCTTCCGGCAGCACCATGCCATCGACGAGGATTTCGCGGTGTTTCCGGGCGAGGTTGAAGATGCGTGCGAGCTTCGCGTATTCGTCGTCGCGCAGCAGCCATGGGTTGCCATAGATCTGCGGAGCGAGAATCAGGTGGCGGTTGAACGCTTGCAGGATGAGATCGTCCTCCCAAAAATCCAAGCAGGATGAGATGCAAACCCCGTGGTCTTCGGTCAGCCGTGTCAACCCGGGGACAAGGGCGCGCGACAAGGCCCCGGCGCGGTGATGGGTGGCGGTCTGGCGGTTGGCCATGTGGACGTCGATGTAGGTTTCCTCGCCGCCCCACAACGAAGTGGTGGCATGGGCAGCGGCCTTGCCCAGTTCGAGCCGGTGGTTGAGCACGATCAGGTCGGGTGAATGCCTGCGGCATTCGGTCATCATGCGCGCGAAGGCGTCTTGTTTCTCCGGACGCAGCGGGCCGACCACGGCATCGAACTTGAGCAGGATGAACTCGTAGTCGCGGCAGAGTTTCACCATCATGTCGATGCGCGCCTGTTCCTCCTCCGGGGTGTCGCCGAAGCCATCCGGCCCGCCCCAGGTGGCGAGGCGGGTGCCCATGCGTTTCGCCTTTTCATGGATCGGGCCGAAGCCATTGGGGAAATTGCGGCGGAATTCCCCGGTGTCCATGCTGCCGTAGCGCCCTGCCTTGTCGATGGTGCCGGCGCTGATGTTATAGATATCGAGCACCATGCCATACTCATCGTGCAGCCATTGGAAGAAATCGAGGTCGGCGAGAACCTGCGCCTCGGTGGGGCCTTCATTGGTGTTGTTGATCCACGACGCGTATTCCGAAAGCGACGGCGTGCGCTGGTGTGCGCCGGGAAAGACCTCGGCGGACGGCTCGTCTGCGGCGTTGCAGATGGCGGAGGCGACACAAGCTGTCAAAACAGTCATCAACAGTTGGCTGGAAGAACGCATGATGGTTCGGGGATGGCTCAGGCTACCGAATCCGGGTCAACACGGGACGTTCTTGCGATGCCGCGATGGTTTTGATCGCCTGGCGCAGCATTTCCGCTTTCTGTTTGCTCAGGTGTCCGGGGAATCCGTCCTCGCCTTGATCGAACGAGCTCGCGACTTCTTGCAGTTCGGGAATGAACGATTTGGCATGGGCACCGTAAGTGTGGAGGATCCGCAGCAACTCGGGTGTGCGCTTCTCGCTGGCCCATTTGTTCTGGGTGCGGATGTAATCGACGCAGGCGGCCATTCCTTCCTCGACATGATGTTTTGCGAGCAGTTCGAGACCACGCACCCTCACCGTGTCGGCGAACATGATGCCGCTGGGGGCGGGTTCCACCACCGCGCGGTGGATGGCGGGCATCAGCGGCCTGAGTTGTTTGAATGGCAGTTTCTGATAGATCTGGCTGATCTCGCCCCGGGCGCGGCCGTCCTGGTTCTGCAAGCCGGCGACCACCGCCCTTTGGAGTTGATCGGGATCCACGCCGTCGATCGGGTTTTCGAGCATCTGGCCGAACACGGCGAAGCAGAGGTAGCGCTGCTCCATGCCGCGAGGATCGGCCTTGGTTGGCCCTTTGGTGAGACGTTCTAACAAAACCGGCAGTGTGCCCATGGCAGGCACGCCGATGTGGGCGAGGGTATCGGCGGCAAGCACGCGCAGCCAAAGGTCCTCATGGTCCAGCAGAGCGGTCAATTCAGGCACTGCGGGAGCGGCACCGCCGCGCAACAGCTTGAGCGCCTCGCAGGCACCATGGCGTGCATACAACACGGGTGAGCGCAACATTTTGACCAGCGCGGCAACCGGTTTCTCCCCTTTGCGGCGTTGGATTGCGATGGCGGCGCGTTCCCGGACGGCGGGCGACCAGCTTTCGAGGCATTCGAGCAATTGATCCGGGTTGAGTGAATCATAGGCGCTGAAGCGGTCGTTGTTGGACCAGCCGCGGCCGTCGAGAATGAGGGCTTCGGCGGTGGCGGCATCAAGTTGCGGGGCGACGTTGGGCTGTTTGCCGGTCATCAGGATTTTCTTGAGCGGCATTGCATAGGCGAGCAGGTATCCGCCGGTGGCATCCCAACCGCGGTAGCTGTCGCCCTTCATCTCGGGTGGCCCCTGGTGACGGAAGCTGTCATCCCACGAGCGGGCGAGGTCGAAATACCATGCGCCGAACTCTTTCATCCACGCGCCGGTCGCGTGAGGGCCGGCCAGCGCCACGCCCGGAATCGACCACAGGATGTTAGTGAAGTTTCCGGTGTGGCCGGTGTCGCGCTCGGGTCCGTGCGAGGCCACACTCATCCGCGAGAAGAATTCGGCGCCGTTTTTCTCACCGAGGAAATTGAACATCACACCTGCCATTCCGCACTTGCCGTTGTCCTCGTGGGTTTGCGTCCACGGGTGGTGGTCGCCGTATGGCACCGCGCCCTTGCCGATGTAGAAACGCAGGAGTTTGGCGCTGCGCTCGATGGCGAGATCGACGGCCGGATCTTTCAGGCCCGCCTGGCGAGCGAGGATCAGGGAAATCGTGAGTGGCACGCCCGGTGCGTTCATCATGCCATAGCCGACGAGTCTGCCGTCGGCCCCGGCGAACTTGTGGCCCCAGGAGCCGACGATGCTCTGGCCATGCGACGCTTCGAGCGCGAGGCGCTTCATCCCGTCCATCATCGAGTCGTCACCGCTTGCCATCTGGTATTCGGCGATGAGCATGATCAGATAGGCGTAATACCATGTCTGGAAGTCATTGGTGGTGAAATCCGCGGCCCACCGGGCTTCGCGGCGCACCATCGGCAGGTGGTCCGGGTTTCCGCCTGCGAGCAATCCGAGCGCGTTGATCGCACGCGGCATCGGGCTCATGCCCCTGCCGTAGCCGGTGTCCTTCATGCGCTTGGCGAGCGCCTTGCAGCCGTCCTCCAGGATGCGCTTTGACTTCGCGCAATCATAGGGCGCGGTGGCGCTGTAGCTGCCGAGCACCGGGAGTTTCACCACCATTTCGGACGGGGAGCCGTCGCGCCACACCTTGAGTGTCAGGTTTCCAGATTCCGCTTCGGCGGCAGTGAGCGCCTTGCCGAGTGCCACGCGCGGGTCGGAAGAAAACGTGGTGCCGCCGACGCCAAGGATCACGTCGCCGACTTTTAGGACACCATCGGAGGGCGAGCCCTTGTCCACTTTGGTGATGGCGATCTGGCGGGCCTCGGAGGTTTCGAGGCGGTTGCTGAACATCCAGCCGCGCGCGCCAGTGGCGCCGAGCGTCCAGTCGTGAGTCGCACCTGCGGGAATGGATTGTCCCTTGGTGAAGTCCGGGTTGGGCATCTGCCCGCGCGGCGAGGCGGCACAAGGCATTGCCAGAATCGCCGCCACCAAACATGTCGCGATGGTCAGCGGACGGGAGGTCCTTGGAAGCGGAGGGCGGATGATCGAATCAAGATGGCTGCGTTGCATGGGACAAATCAGGCTGGTGGGGAAAATACCGCTTGAAACCACCAATGATTTCAACAAACGGCCCGATCGGCCCGCAACCAGGAAACTCCTCACTTACGCCTTCTACGAAGACCATTCCGCCCTCGTCTGCGGACTCGAGACGTCAAACTTCATCAGCCTGCGGTTCCGTGAGGCCCGCCCGCTCGGCCCGGGCACCTTTCTCGGCGGCGAGAAAATCGAAAACCCGCTCACCCTGAACGGGGGTGCCGGCTCCGCACCCACGTCCGTCGATCCCGGGCTCACCCGCAGTGCCGCCAGCGCACTGATGCTCACCGGCACCGTCAGCGGCACCCGCTGCACCGCCGTGTGAGGCGGCCTGCGATACCGCGAGGTTGGTGCCTAGGCCACCTTGGAGAACGGCTCTCCCGCTGTTTATTCCGACGACCCGGTCGGCCGCCTCATCGAAGAATACGAAACCCAGCTTGCCCACGACACCCACTACGTCGCCGTGCACACCCGCGAACCCTTCGAGGCGCTCGTGCGCTGCTACGGCATGGCCATGCGCGCGGCCAATCATCCCAACCCCAACGTTGATGATTTCCCCGTCCTCTGTGGTTGGACCGTCGCCGCGCTGAGCAAACTGCCCAATGTGAACAACTCCGCGAAACTCATCGGGGAACTCGACCACGCCGTCCGGTCCGGCATCACCCGCTACCAACCCCTTTTTTTCCGGCCAGCGGTCCGGTCACCGGCTCTTTCAACGGCCTTTAACTCAGAAGCAAATTCCTGGCAATCCGCGCTTCTGCGGCACCAGCGGGGGATGCAGTCGGGCGGCCCGGCTATTTGCCCGCCAGTTTCGCCAGGATCGCGGCATCGACCACGAAGTTGGCGGAACCGAAGGGTTTCGGCACGCCTCCTTCCAGGATCTGGTATTCGAAGGCCTTGACGGGCTTCACGCCGGGAGTCTCCGACATCAGATAGACCCGGATGGTCATCGCCTCCTTGCCGGTGCCGCCCTCGAGTTTCCTGATAGAGAACTGCACCTCGTTGGGACCATCGCGGGCACCACCGATCACGACTTCCGCCTCCTTGGTATTGGCGAAACGATGGTGGCTGATTTTGTTCACCTGCACCCGCACTTCGCGGCCGGGGCAGAAGACATAGACCTTGGCGATGGTTTTTGCGGGCCTGGCCTCGATCGGGGTCGGTGGCACCACCCCGGATGGCTGGGCCTCGGGCGTCTCGTTGAGATACTTGAGCTCACCGCTCGCGAGCTCCTTGCGCACCTCGGGCAGCGCCGCAAGGTTCACGAAATCCGCGCGGTCGTAGAACCAGCCCGCGCCGCCGCGGACGAAGGAGAGCACCAGCAGGTTTTCGGTCGGGTCGCCGCCCACGCCGAAGTCGATTTTCCCGAAATACGAAGCCTTGGCGGTGGCGCCATTCTGCTTGGCAGTGAGAAACCTGAGCCCGGTGACTGCGGGCGGCGGCGCGGGCAGGTCGAAGACGGCGGCCGGAAAGGCCCGCTTTTCGGAAACGATGCGGTTCTTCACTTCCATCCGGCGATGGGCGGCGGTGACCTTCTGCCAGGCGGCGGCATCGCGGCGGATGATCGCGTCACGCCAGGCGTTGTAGCTGGTCTCAAGCGCGGAACGGAGGGCTTCATCGGCACCCGCCATGGCGGCAAGGCAGAGTGAAATGGCACAAATCATGCGGATCATGCGTGAAACCATTGGACAAGGCGGCCGGTTTCACAACAAACAAATCGCACGCCGCATGCGGAAGTCCGTCGGCGTTTTCCTCCCTTATGAGCAGCATCTTGCAACGCGTGGCCCCCATCGGCGAGGCGCGTGACCGCGAAATTCTCAAAAACGCGGCGACTTACATCTATCAGGAAAGGCCGCAGGGCCCCGTGCAGGCCCATCTGTTTCTGCCGGAAAACCTGGCGGCCTCGCCCCCGCGCACGGTGGTGGTTTTTTTCCATGGAGGCTTCTGGGATTCGCCCACGCCCACCCAGTTCGTGCCGCACTGCCTGCATTTCGCCAGCCGCGGCGCGGTGTCCGTCGCCGCGGAGACCCGCACGTCCGC
>JBGSUP010000525.1:0-1591 GCA_041753485.1 Akkermansiaceae bacterium | reverse complement strand
GCGCGTGCCTTGTGATCGATGCGGTGTGGCTGTGGTCCCTCCGGCCACCGGATGTGAAACGGCGTCTGCCCGGGCGTTTCGCGCTGGGCGAGCCGGGAGAAGTCGGTTTGTTCCTGCGCAACGGCGGCAATCGCACGGCTGCATTCGAAGTGTTTGACGGCATCCCGCAAGGGTCGGTGGCGGAGGCCATGCCGTGGTCCGGCGAGCTCCCCGCAAAGGGTGAAATCCGGGTGTTTCATCCGGTGCGGCTCACGGAGCGCGGCGAGGCGGTGTTTTCGCCGGTGCAGGTGCGGCGTCTTTCCCCGTGGCGATTCTGGACGCGGAAAACAAGTCATCTCGCGGAGGAAACCGTGAAGGTCTATCCGAACTACGAGCCGGTGGTCCGTTTCGCATTGCTGGCCATGCAGCATCGCGAAAACCCGCTGGGGATCGTGCGCCGCCCGCGTGCGGGATCGAGCCGGGATTTCCACCAACTCCGCGACTACCGCGATGGCGATCCTTTTTCCCAGATCGACTGGAAGGCCTCGTCGCGCAGACAGGCGCTGATCAGCCGCGATTACCAGGAGCAGCGCGACCAATCGGTGGTATTCTTGTTAGACACCGGTCGGCGGATGCGCGCGCTGGACGGCGGCGTGCCGCAGTTCGATCATGTGCTCAACGCGGTTCTGTTAGTCGCGCATGTCGCGCTGCGGCAGGGCGACCAGGTGGCGGTGAAATCGTTTGGTGGGACCGACCGCTGGCTGCCGCCGATGAAGGGCAGCCATGCGATGCCGGTCCTGCTCAATCATCTCTACGATTACCGGACGACGCCCGCGCCGAGTGATTTCGCGGAGGCGGTGGAGAAACTGATGGCACGCCAGCGCCGGCGCTCACTGGTGATCCTGCTCACCAACCTGCGCGGCGAGGACGGCAAGGAGCTTTTGCCCGCGCTGCAGGTGCTGCAGTCGCGCCACCTGGTGTTGCTGGCCAGCATGCGCGAGGGCGTGGTGAGCGCGGCGTTTTCCGAGCCGGTCGATTCGTTTCCGGCGGCGCTGTGCCATCTTGCCGCCGGCCGCTACGTGCAGGAACGGCGTGAGATCCTGGCGGCGCTGGGAGCATCGGGGATCCTCACGCTGGACTCCACCGCGGCCGGGTTTCCGGTGGCGCTGGCGAACCGGTATTCGGACATCAAGGCGGCGGGCAGGATCTGACAAGGTTGCGTGCGGCAAGCGGCGGCATCCCGGAAACTCAGTTGAGATTCAGAATCGCGCCGGCGGTGGAAAAGTAGATCAACATGCCCGAGACATCGACCGTGGATGCAAGCGAGGGCGATGAAACGACGGCCGGGTCCAGATGGATGGCGCGGGCACCGATAGGCAGCAGCGCGCCGAGTACGGTGGCTGATAGAACCTGAACCGTGATGGCCGCGGCCACTGCGGCGGCGAGGTGGGGGAAATCGAAATCAGCGCCGGTTCCGTGCTGCAGGTGGGGCAGGATGAGGGCGATGAACGCGGCGATGGCGACGCCGAGCGACAACCCGAGGAACAGGCCGGTGCGCGCTTCCTTCCAGGCGATGCGCAGGGCGTTGCCGGTGCTGATTTCGCCCAGCGCC
>JBGSUP010000524.1:0-5652 GCA_041753485.1 Akkermansiaceae bacterium | reverse complement strand
GCTGGCTTTCCGCAGGAATCGGGAAAATTTTTGCGACGGTTTCCCGCGGCGGGGGGGCAGGCGTGGCAGCCATGGCCTTTTTCCGGAACTCGGCGGACTCCAGGACCGCGAGGCCGAATGCGGCGAGCAAGGCGAGATTGGCGAGCAAGGACAGCCCGAGCGCGATCATCCAAAGGTGACCGTCGCCGCGCCGTGAGGAGAGTGCCAAGGCTTGCATTGCCAACGCCGCCAACCTTGACGGGAAACCCTTTGGGCGCAATCCGGGAAATCCGGGATGTTAAGGCAGCAAAGTTTTTATGAGGGCGAGGGTCGAAATGAGTAAATCGGTCACAAATTGGCAATTTTCTGAGAAGCCAGCTCATGCAAAATTAAGAAATGGCCGAAAAATACTAATTTTCGATTGCTTTCAGGCGGCCATGGGCGTATTTCGCTTCAGCAACAGCCAATTTTTATGAGCAAAGAGCAAATGGACGGCGCACAGGCACTCATCAAGACTCTCGACGACTTGGGCATCGAATACATCTTCGGATATTCGGGAGGCGCCGCAATCCCGATTTTCGACGCACTCGAAACAGTCAAGACCAAGATGAAGTTCATCCTGGTCCGCCACGAACAGGGCGCGGTGCACATGGCGGACGGCTACGCCCGCGCCACCGGCAGACCCGCGGCAGTGCTGGTGACTTCCGGCCCGGGTGCTGGCAACACGGTGACCGGCCTGATGACCGCAATGATGGACTCCGTGCCCATGCTCGTGATCTGCGGCCAGACCGTGACCTGGATGCTCGGCAAGGACGCGTTCCAGGAAGCCGACATCTTCGGCATCACCATCCCGGTGGTGAAGCACAACTACCTTTGCAAGGACACCAATTCCCTGCCCCGCATCGCGAGGGAAGCACTCCACATCGCCACCACCGGCCGACCCGGTCCGGTGCTCATCGACGTGCCGAAAAACATTTCCCAGGGTCCCTTCACCGGCGACCTCAACGCGACCTTCGACCTGCCCGGCTATCATCCGGAATCCTGCATGGAAATCGACGAGAGCGCCGCCGCGAAAGCCGCGGAGTTGATTTCCAAGTCCCGGCGCCCGGTGATCCTCGCCGGCCAGGGCTGCATGATTTCCCGGGCCGACAAGGAACTCCTCGCGCTCGCGGAAAAACTCAAGGCCCCCGTCACCACCACGCTGCTCGGCAAGGGCGTGTTCCCGGAGTCCCACCCGCTCGCGCTCGGCATGCTCGGCATGCACGGCACCGCCTATGCCAACAAGGCGATGGTCGAGTGCGACCTGCTGCTCAACGTCGGCTCGCGTTTCGACGACCGCATCATCGGCCAGGCCGCGAAATTCTGCAAGGACGCGCCGATCATCCACATCGACATCGATCCCGCTGAAATGGGCAAGATGATCGTTCCGGACGTGCAGCTCGTCGGCGATGCCAAGGCCGCGCTCGCCTCGATCCTGCCGCGTGTCGCCCCGCTGGAAACCGGCGAGTGGCTCGCGAAACTTGACGGCTACAGGAAGAAGTATCCGCTCACCTACAAAAAACAGGGCGGCCTGCGCATGCAGCAGGTGATCGACGAACTCTATCAACTCACCGAAGGCAAGGCGGTCATCTCGACCGATGTCGGCCAGCACCAGATGTGGGCGGCGCAGTTTTACAAGAACGACAAGTCCTATCACTGGCTGTCCTCCGGTGGCGCGGGCACCATGGGCTTCGGTTTCCCGGCGGCCATTGGCGCACAGTTCGCCTGTCCGGACAGCCTGGTGATTTCGATCTCCGGCGACGGCGGATTCCAGATGACCTTGTTCGAACTCGCCACCGCGGCGCTTCACAAGCTGCCGATCAAGATCGTGGTGCTCAACAACCACTACCTCGGCATGGTGCGCCAGTGGCAGGAGTTGTTCTACGATGACCGGACTTCCGGCGTGGACCTCGTCGGCAACCCGGATTTCTGCAAGCTTGCCGATGCTTATGGCATCCCCTCTGTTCATATCAAACGACCCGCCGACGTGACGCGCATGTTGGAAAAGGCCCTCGCCTACAATGACGGCCCCTTCCTCATCCACGCGGAATGCGTGAAGACCGACAACGTTTTCCCGATGATCCCCGCCGGCGCGGCGCTGGAGGACATGATCACCGAGGCGCCCAGACAGAAAATGGCCAAACCCGTCGGTTCCACGTGATCCGCCGATTTCCCGGTTAGAATTCAAGCTTTAAATCATCCAGACTCATGTCCCGCCAAATCGTGACTTCCGATACGCCCGTGCAGGCTCCTTTGATCGCCCGCGGCCCCACCAGCACCCTGTCCGTCCTCGTCAACAACCAGCCGGGCGTGTTGATGCGCATCTGCCAGGTGTTCTCGCGCCGCGGGTTCAACATCGACTCGCTCGTCGTCTCCGAGGGCCGCAACGCGAACTTCTCGCGCATGACCATCGGCGTTTCCGGTGATCCGCAAGGCCTTTTCCAGATCATCATGCAGGTCGGCAAACTCATCGACGTGATCCATTGCTTCGAGCACACTTCGGAAAACTCGGTGACCAAGGAGATGATCCTGATCAAGATCCAGTGCTCGCCCACCGAGCGCTCGATGGCCCTCCAAATCGCCGAGCATTTCAACGGCAAAACCGTCGATCTCACCCCGTCGTCGATGATCGTCATGATCAATGGCGACAGCCCGAAGATCGATGCCGCGGTGGCGATGTTCTCGCAGTTCAACATCATCGAGACGGTGCGCACCGGCAAGGTGGTGATGGCCCGAGGCGAACAGCCGACGTGATCACCCCGCATCCGGCCCGCGCAGGATCCGGCTGCCGTGGCGGATGTATTCGACCGTGGACCACAGGGTGAAGGCGCCGGCCACGATGCACGGCCAGGTGGGCGGGATGTCCACCACCCGCAACATCACCCAGCCAAGCGCGAACATCTGGGTGACGGTCGTCACCTTGCCGGTCCAGTGTGGAGAGAATTCGACCTTGCGGCGGTGGTTCCAGAGGATCCGGATTCCGCCAATGATGATGCAATCGCGCAGCACGACGATGGCGGCGAACCACAGCGGCAGCCGCCAGCCGGGCGCACCCCAGTCAACCAGCGAGAGCGCGACCACGCCGGTGAGCAGCAGCGCCTTGTCCGCAATCGGATCGATGAACGCGCCGAATTCCGAGATCTGGTTGAAATGGCGCGCCACCCAGCCGTCGATGCCATCGCTGCAGGCGGCGGTGACAAAAACGCCGAGCGCCCACCAGCGCAGCGCCTCATCCGGCGTGCCGGATTTCACCGAGTGACCGTAGGCGAGCGCCAGCAACGCGAACACCGGCACCATCAGGATTCGGGCGATGGTGATCTTGCTGGCGAAGGTCATGGCGGAATGAAAGCAAATGATGCGCCTTGCAGGAACCGCAAACTGCGGGGATTCGTCTTGCTGCGGGATGGTATGTCGGGAACAGTGAGCGCGTCGTTTTTACCATGCGTTCGCCTCCATCCGTCAATGTCGCGCGTCTCACCTACCTGCTGGTGTGCGAGGCGGCCGGCGTGGCCATCGCGCTGAGCACCAGGGGTACGATGTTCGAAGTCCCCCTGTCCACCGGCATCCTCGGCGGATTGGGAGTGGCCGGGCTCTTCATCTGGATCGAATCCTTGATGAAAGGCTTCACCCTGCGCGGGTTTTCAACCGCCACCTTCGGTCTGGCCGTCGGGCTGTTATGCGCCTGGCTGCTCACCCGCGTGCAGATTTCCAATTTGTTGGAGGTCGCCTTCCGCGACCAACTGGAGTCGAAGGAAAACAGCGAGGTGCTCGTCAACGCGCTGCGCCTCGCCCTCGATGTCACCCTGTTCGCAAGCCTCGGTTTCCTCGGAGCCGTGCTTTCCTTGCGTGGAAACCGCGATGATTTCGCCTTCATCATTCCCTATGTGCGATTCCGCCAGGACGCCTCGTCTGGCCAACCCGTGGTTCTCGATCCGGAGGCGGTGATCGATGGCCGGGTGCCGGGCATCCTCCACTCCGGCTTCCTGCATGGCCGGCTGATTGTCCCGCGTTTCGTGCTCGATGAAGTGCAAGCCATGGCCGACTCCGGTTCAAACAGCAACCGCCAGCGCGGCCAGCGCGGGCTCGACTGCCTGGATGCCATGCAGAAGTCCGCCGACATCCAGATCACCATTCACGACGGCCGCACCTCGCTGGAGGCGGACACGCTCAACGCCCGGCTCATCGAGACCACCCGCCTGCTCGGCGCACGCCTGATGACCGCCGATGAAAATCTTGCCAAAGTCGCCAAACTCCAGGGCCTGGACGTGCTCAACATCCAGGAACTCGATGATGCCCTCAAGCCCACGGTGGCGGTCGGACAGCGGCTGCGCATCGCCTTGGTGCGCACCGGCAAGGAAGAGCATCAAGGCGTGGGTTACCTGCCGGATGGCACGATGATCGTCGTCAACCATGGGGTGGCGAAGATCGGCACGAGCATCGAGGTGGTGGTGGTGAGCACGCTCCAGACGGCGGGCGGCATGATGGTTTTCGCCGAGCCGCACACTGGCGGTTGAGCGCCCGCCCGCGGCGGGAGCTAACGTTTTTTGCGCAGGCGTTTGCCGCTCAGGCGCGCGGCGATCAGGTTCGGGCAGCGGCCGTTGATCCGGAGTTGCTCGCAGCTTGCCTCGATCTTGAGCGTTTGCCTGACCGGGCGGAATCCGAGCCGCCGCGTCACGCAGTCATTGAGCAGGTCGATGTGCGCGTCCTCGAATTCGACCACGCGGCCGCAGTCGATACACAGCAGATGGTTGTGCGAGGGCTTGTCGAGGAAGTTGGGATCATAAGTCGTCTGGTTGTCGCCAAGATCGATCTCACGCAGCAGATCCGCCTCCACCAGCAGGCCAAGGGTGCGGTAAACCGTCGCCCGCGAAATGTCCGAACTGGATTTGCGCACCCGGTCGAAAAGCTCTTCCGCGCTGAAATGTTCATCCTTGGAAAACACCGACTTGATGATCAGGTCGCGTTGGCCGGTCCGCCGCAAGCCCTTGCGCCGGATGAAGTCCTCCAGCTTTTCCTGAACTCCGGATTCCATGCACGCAGGCTAGGCGATCCCGCCCGCCGCGGGAAGCATGAACTGTAGCGGCGCGTCGATCACCGCTGCTACATGCGTTTCGGCTGCTTTTGATAGAGCCGGACGAAATGGCTGTTTCCAAGCTCACGCCGGTTGACGGGCGGAAAATCACTGCTTTGCTGAACGAATGAATCGAACATTGCTTCTCCTGATGACAGCCGCTGCGACCGCGCAGGCGGGTTTGGTGGAAAAACCCGTGGCCTATGAACACGCCGGCGTGACGCTGGAGGGATTCCACGTTTACGACGATGCGAAAGCGGGCCGCCGTCCGGCGGTGCTGGTGATCCATCAATGGACAGGTCTCTCGGATTACGAAAAACGCCGCAGCCGCCAGCTCGCGGAGATGGGCTACAATGTTTTCGCGGCGGACATTTACGGCCAGGGCGTGCGTCCGCACCCACCCGCTGCCAGCACGGAGGCCGGAAAATACAAAAGCGACCGCGCGCTTTTCCGGGGCCGTCTGATGGCGGCGCTCGACGTCCTCAAATCCGACGAACGCACGGACAGCGCCCGCGTCGCGGCGATTGGCTACTGCTTCGGCGGCACCGGCGTGCTGGAAATGG
>JBGSUP010000523.1:0-3300 GCA_041753485.1 Akkermansiaceae bacterium | reverse complement strand
GGCCCTCGCGCCCCTGGGCAAGGTGGTGGACGGTGCGGAAGGTGGCGAGCTGCAAACCGCGGCGGTCCGACTCCGTCACAAAGTCCCAAAACGGATCGCGCAGCGCCGAAGGATCGGCACCGCCCTCGAGATCGGCGCAGTAAAGAAACTGCACGGCGGCCTCGCGGATTTGGCGGCGGCTAGGCATGTCGTTGTTTTTTCGCGAGCGAGTTGCGTGGCATCGAGCGATCAAGCTCCTGGAAAACATCGATCATGGCGGCGGCGGCGCGTGCCGCCTCACGGCCGCGGTTAAGTTGGGAGCCGATGCAGCGCGCGTAGGCCTGCTTTTCATCATCGAGCAGGAGAACCTCATGGATCACCGGCCGCAGCGATTCGATGGCGAGGCGCTGGAGCGCATCGGTCACCGTGCGACCGACCAGATCCGCGTGTTCCGTCGCGCCACGGATGATCAGGCCGAGCGCGATGATGCAGGCCGGCGGATCGCGATCAAGCACCGTGGCCACCATCACCGGAATTTCAAAGGCTCCCGGCACGCGGATCAGATCGACGCGGCCTTGTGGCACCAGTTCACCGAGTTCCTCGATGGCGTTTTCGACCATGGCATCGGTGAATTGCTCGTTGTATTTGGATGCAACGATGCAGATCCGGACCTTGGGGCCGATGATGCGTGGTTTCGGGGTTAGCGCGCTGGACATGGGCGCGGTATGGCGGCAGCCGGAGGAAAAGTCAACCGAAGGTCAAACGGCCCCGCCATGGGGCGCGAATCGATGGTCACGCCGCTTGGTCTTACCAGCCTGTCATCAGACGCACGGCAAGCGCCACTAGGGCGCAGCCGAAGATTCCATCGATCCATCGGCCGGCACGCAGATAACGTGTCCGCAGGGGCTGCCACTGGAGCAGCAGCACCCACAGCGACCACAATCCAATGCCCAAGCCGACAATCACGCCCCAGATCGCACCCGGCCACCAGCCCGGACGGTGTCCCGTGAGAAACGGTGCGCACACCGCAGCCAAAAACAGCGCCACCTTCGGATTGAATAAATTGCACAACAGCCCCCGCAAAAAAGGATGATGCCGCGCCTCCATGATATCATTCAAAACCTGCGAATCCGCACCCGGCGTGGTGAAGGCTGCCCTCAGGAGACTGCGGGCAAGCCACAGCAGATACAAGGCCGCCAGCCATTGCAGCGCCATGCGCAGGGCTGGAAGCCGCTGAAACACCAGCGCCACACCGCCCACAGCGATGCTGGAATGGACCATCAGCCCGCAGGTGATGCCCGCAGCCATTTCAAGGCCCGCTTTCGAGCCCTGCCTCAGGGCGGTGCGTGTCAGCAAGACCATGTCCGGCCCCGGACTGAACTGGCCGATGGTGATGATGCCCGCGAATACCCATAACTCGCTCATGCCGGTCATCTTGGTTTCGGCTCGCCGCCGCGACGAAGCCGCCGCTCGAAGAAGAGCGTGAACTCGTTTCGGTTGTAGGTGAGGTGGGTGCAGGCCAAGCGGTGCAGGCCGGCTGCCGCGGCGGAAGTCACGATCGAGGATTCCAAGGCATTGGCTTCGGCATAGGTGGTCACACCTGGGAGTTTGAGCGTGAAAATGACGATGCCTCCGGGCCGGAGGAAAGGCGCGAGTCGGATCACATGAGCGATCGAAGCTCGGGTGTCGCCATTGATGTCGCAGAGGATCGCATCGTATGGTGGTCCGGGTTCCGGCTGAAAGGTGGCGGCATCGGCGAGCACGGGTTTCAGCCCGGGAGCGGCAAGCAGGCGGGCATCCAGCGGAGCGCGGTCCACGGCGGTCACTTGATAGCTGCGGGCGAGCAACTCGGCGGTCATGCCACCGGGGCTGGCACCGAGTTCGAGCCAGCGGCTGCCGGCTGGCGGCGGCGGACGGAAAAGCTGAAGGTAGTGCAGGGCTTCGGCGATTTTCGCGCCGGCACGGCTGATCGCGGAGGGTGAGTTCTGGCGGATGAACTTGGTGCCGCCGGGATGAAAGCCGTTCGCTTGCAAGGGACTTGCAAGCCCGCAAAACAGGCCTTCGCGGCCGATCAGGCAGAAGAGGGTGGGTTGATGGCTGTCCTGATCACCGGCGTCCCGGATTTTGGCGGCATCCGGAGGAAACACTTGCAAGGTGCGCCCGCGGAGATTGGAGCCGAGCGTGCGGTATTGCCGCTGGGGTGTGCCCGGATCGAGCGGCCCGATGAGAATCGTCTGGAGCGTGCTTCCACCGAATTTCCGCAACAGGCTTTGTGCGGCTTTTTCGATGAATCCGGGAATTTCCGCCGGCCGGCAGGGCCAGCCGTGGTGAACCGGCAGCCTCCAATGGATAAACTTTCCCGCAGCCGAATGACGGAGTTTTTCAGGGTTCGGCAGCCGCACGAGCTGGTATTCCCTGGCGAGTCTTTTGAGTGGTTGCGCGCCAAGGTCGTGCAGGATTTCCTTCTCCCACTCCGCGAAGACCTGGGGAATCCGGATCAGCCAGGCTGCCTCTGCCGTGGTGGATGCGCGTGAGGGTTCTTCCACAATACCCAACCTTTCAAAGCGATCTGCGGGTGATGCTGATAACCGCGGCGAACTTGCGGCAGATTTCATCGAGCCGGGGGTCGGCCTTGATCTGTCCAGGCGTCCACGGCAGGCGGAAGGTCCAATTCTTGCCGCTCCGGGTGCCGGGCTCGTTGATGCGCTCATCAAGACTGAACAGCTCGGTGACCATCATTGCGGCGTAGCGGGAGTTTGACGCCAACAAGGCCTTGGTGAGACGCAGGCGGATGCCCTCGGTGTAAGGCGGCCATGGCCCGGCCGCTGGAATCGGGATGCCGGCGAACTCGGAGAGAATCCGCAGCGTGTTGTGCGCCCCGTTGGACTGCCAACCGGAGTGCTCGGTCGGGTTTTCCTGATGCTGCTGGATGACGCGCAGACAGCCGCGCCAAATCCCGTTGACCGGATCGTGATCGTGGGTGGAAAAGGTGGCGAACGAGTTTTCCGGAAAACAATTGCCCGGCGTGGGATGGCCGAATTCGTTGCAGTCCCAGTGCGGAATGCGGAACCCCGTGATGTCCAGATCCATGAGATGCGGCCGCACGTATTCGGGCACCCAGCCGAGATCTTCGGCGATGACTTCGGAGCCATTCGCCGCGGCCAGCAACGCACGCAGGCGCACATCGCCATCGGCGCGGTTGGCGGCCTTGTTCTCGACGGTGTCGTCGGGCCTGAGGAACCAGCGAGGGAGGTGGCCGCCACTTCGTTCGGCGGCCTGTGCATGTGACAAGCCCAGAAATTCATGGTTGCGCTCCGGCCG
>JBGSUP010000522.1:0-2410 GCA_041753485.1 Akkermansiaceae bacterium | reverse complement strand
GGCACCGCGCTGATGGAAACCGCCGCCAAGCGTCCGCAGCCGATCCCCGTTTATGCGGAAATGAGTTCCATCAACCCGGTGGTCATTCTGCCGGGAGCGTTGCAAGGCGGTGAAGAAGCGCTTGCCGAGGGATTTTTCGGCTCGCTCACCCTCGGAGTCGGCCAATTTTGCACCAATCCCGGTCTGGTTTTCCTGCCGGAGGGACAGGGCGAGGGGTTTTTGGCCAAACTCAAGTCACTGGTGGAGGCCGGCAGCCCCGGCATGATGCTCAATGCGGCGATCTGCCGGTCCTATGCCGATTCCACCGCAAGCGTGGCGGCCACGCCGGGGGTGGCGACCCTCGCCCGCAGCGCGAATGAAGCCGGTCCCGGCCAGGGTGCGCCGGCGGTGTTTCTCGTTTCCATCCGCGACTTCCTGAAACACGAGTCGCTGCAAGCTGAGATGTTCGGCCCCGCCACGCTCGTTGTTAGAGGATCGGTGGGTGAAATTGAAGCCGCCATTCCAAAGCTCGAAGGCCAGCTCACCGCCAGCATTCATGCCACCGGGGAGGAACTCGTCGCCCACTCCGGCCTGGTGAACGCCCTCCAAGGCCGCGCCGGCCGCCTCATTTTCAATGGCTTTCCCACCGGCGTGGAAGTCTGCAACAGCATCGTCCACGGCGGACCCTTCCCGGCCACCTCGGATGGTCGCAGCACTTCGGTCGGCACCATGGCGATTTTCCGCTTTTGCCGCCCCGTCGCCTGGCAGAGCTTCCCGGACGCGGCCCTTCCGCCGGAGCTCCAGGAGGCCAACCCGCTTGGAATCCGGCGCATGGAGTGAGGGTGAAGCGGCGGCTCCGCGATCAGCGGCATCCGCAGGTGGCGCGGCGTGCCGCCGGTTTTTGTTCCAGTGCCTGCGTGTCGTGGCGACTGGTGGAGATTGCAGGTCCGGTTTCTGCTTTCAGCGCCGCCTATTTTACCGGGCCCCAGATCTCCGCCATGAGCTGGTGGATCGCGGGTTCGGAGGTGAGAAGTTCGCCGCGATTGAACGGGAAAAAATCATTGGTTCCGAAGTAGGCTTCGGTCATTTCCGCGAAGAACTCCTTGTGATCGGTCAGTCCGTAATGGCGGCCACGTTGGCCGGTGACCAGCAAGGCAGGCTCGCCCCGTCCGCTTTGCTTGAATTGATGGTAGGCCCTGAGGATCCGCGGATCGTCGAAACCCAGCAACTGGTCGTGATAAGCGTGGGAGAGTTCATGCAACACCACCCACGGCTGGACATTGATCTGGCGTGGCTCGACCAGCGCGGACGCCACCGGAATGTGCACGCAGCGCGCAAGATCGACGGCGTAGCCATTGTCCTTCAGCCAGGCGGCGCTGGGGTGATACTGCATGCTGGTGAGCTTGCCATGGCTGATGTCGAGCACGATTGTGATGCCTTGAAGTTTTGCCAAAGTTTCGACAGAGGTGACCGCCTTGATGTTCGCGAGCCTGTTTTCGAGGGACTTGAGCACCTGCTTGCCTGGCAACTCATCGGCTTGGCGCAACAGCCTGTCATCCACGCGCACGGTCCAGCCCTCGATCACTTGCACGCTGCGGCTGGCGGGCATGGGTGCTTCCGCATGGGCACCGGAGCAAAGCCCTAACGGAAGGGCGCCTGCGAAAATGAAACGAAGCAGAATCATCATTCGGTGTTTCGGGAGGAAATTTTCAATTATCGGCAATCCGAGCCCGGGTTGTCGCCCTTCAGGGCCGATGCGTCAAGTGAAGTGTGGAATTCCAAGGACAGCGGTTCGATGGGAAGTGTCCGCAAATGGCCAGGTGAGGCTTGTTCCTTGGTCAACTCATGGGTCTGGCGAGGCGCTGCCCGCCCGGGCGCTTCCGCTGCAAAAGAAACCAGCGGGATCTGGCCGCAGCGCAGGACAGTCGAATCCAGACATCCGTGATTGAATCAGCGCGGGATTGGCGTATCCCATCCCTGCTTTTCATGAACTTCCTGCGCTGGCCTGCCTTGTTGTGCGCGCTCTCCCCGTCCGTGGAGGCGGCTGAGGGCGGCGTGGACTTCAATCGCGAAATCCGCCCGATCCTGACGCGGCATTGCACCGCCTGCCATGGTGGGGTCAAAGCTGCGGGCGGCATTTCCTTTCTCTCCAGGGAACAGGCACTCGCCAATGGCGAATCCGGCCAACCGGCCTTCGTTCCCGGCAAGCCCAAGGCTTCCGAAATGCTGCGCCGCATCCGCAGCACGGATCCGGACGAAGTGATGCCAAAGCCAAAACACGGCCCGCCACTCCCGGCTGCGGAAGCGGATCGGATCGAACGCTGGATCTCCCAAGGTGCCGAATGGAAAAACCACTGGGCTTTCGAAAATCCCGTCGAACCGCCGGAGCCGCAGGTTTCCAATCCCGCGTGGCCCGCGGTGCCGCTCGATC
>JBGSUP010000521.1:0-7299 GCA_041753485.1 Akkermansiaceae bacterium | reverse complement strand
CCGCGAGAATGCGCCCGCCGGTGGCCGCTTCAAAAACCGGGATGTCATCGTTTGAGTCGCCGAGATAGGCAAACGGAACATCTCCCAAAAGCTCGCGGACCGCCGCCACCTTGCGCCCGCGTTTCAAGTTGTGGTGGCTATCGCTGGCCAGCACTTGCGCGAAAAACCCGAGATGAGCCGCAATCGGATTGGCCCAGACCCCCGGAGATGCGGTGGCCAGGATGAGACGCCGGCCGCGGGCGGACTCCTCGCGGAGGAAGGCGATCACCCGCGGTTCGTAGGGAAGCTTCGCGGGATCGACGTGCACGATTTCCGCCACCGCCGTCTTGAAGGCCGCAAGCGAGTGACGGTGCCTCCATGCCAGCCGGAGCAGCCGGATGGGCGAGCGCAGGCCGAGGCGAGCGAGCGCCTCATGCAGCAGATCCACGCGGATCAGACTCCGGTCAAGATCCACCACCAAGGGCGCTTGATCGAGGGTTGGATGGGAAATTGGCTGCATGGAATTTGGAGGAGAGAGGGCAAATGCGGAGATCACGGAACGGAGGGGATGAGCAGCGAGGATGCCACATCAAGGCCACGCGGCCATTACGTGATCACGTCAGAATTCCGGCAAGCGGCGCTGATGACGCGGATCTTGTGCCAAATATGCCGGACGATGTCAAAACATTGGGCCGCGCGCGGTCTGCTGGAAACAATGGGCTCTTGACGGTGATAGCGGAAAGTTCCACTGTCCGGCCAAGTTGCATCTGGAGAATTTCCCACGCGCGGAAACAAGGCGGAAGCCGGACGTTTCTCCGAAAGGAGGCGGCTGATGGAGGCCGTTCCCGACATCACCCTTGTGGTTCCCTGCTACAATGAAGAGGAGGTTCTGCGTCTCTTCCACGCTGAGTTGGGAAGGGTCCGCTTGCAGATGGCCGGCGTGTCCTTTGAAATCATCCTGATCGATGACGGCTCGCAGGGTGACACCCTATCGATCATCAAGGAGCTTCAAGAGACCGATCTGGCGATCCGCTATGTTTCATTCTCACGGAACTTCGGCAAGGAAGCCGCGATGCTCGCGGGCCTGGAGGCCGCGCGCGGCAGCCATGTGGCGGTGATGGACGCCGATTTGCAGGACCCCCCCGACCTGCTGCCCGCGATGTATCAAGCGGTGCTTTCAGGCGAGTGCGACTGCGCCGCCACAAGACGCGTCTCACGCAAGGGCGAGCCGCTCATGCGCTCGCTCTTCGCCCATGCCTTCTACCGCCTGATGTCGTGGATCTCCCATGCGCGGATGATGCCCGGCACGCGCGACTTCCGGCTGATTTCCCGCAGGATGACGGAAGCGATCCTCTCACTCAGGGAATACAACCGCTTCTCGAAGGGGATCTTCTCATGGGTCGGCTTCCGGACCCGCTGGTTCGAATTCGAAAACACCGAGCGGGCCGCTGGAGTGAGCAAGTGGTCGTTCCGGCAGCTCCTGCTTTATTCGATTGACGGGATCACCGCATTTTCGATTTCACCCCTGATTTTCGCCTCACTGGCAGGGCTCCTCCTATGCCTGTTGGCGCTGGTGATGATCTGTGTGGTGGTTGTCAAAACCATCCTCTGGGGCGACCCAGTGGCAGGCTACCCATCTCTCATGAGTGTGGTTCTCTTCATCGGCGGCATCCAACTCTTCTCGGTCGGAATCCTCGGGAACTACCTCGCGAAAACCTATCTGGAAACCAAGAACAGGCCGCTCTATATCATTCGCGAATCAAGCGACGGCTGACGGCCCGGCAAAAGGGTTCAGGCATAGCGGCTCTTCAGCTTCATGAATTGCTTTTCCCAGAGGTGCCAGCTCAGGAGCGTGACCCCGAACATCAGGCCCAGCGCGACGGAGCCACTCACAAGCATTGGCAGGGTGCCATTGCCCTGACGGATTGCGCGCGCCGCGTCGTTGTGGAAAATGATCATGAAGATAATCGGATGCCAGACATACATGCCATAGGAATATTTGCCAAACCAGCGCAGCACCGGCAACGACATCAGCAATTCCAGCGGTTTCCAGTTGAGCGTTAGAATCAGCGTGGCCCCGTAAAACATCCACAGCGTGGACAATCCGATGGTGCCGATCCACGGATCCGCCCAGCTTTTCGAGTGCCGCAAGAACACGATCGCAAGGAAGAGCGCCAGCGAGGTGCCGGCCACCACCAGCGCCGGCTTGACCAGTCCGGTCATGCCCTTTGGCCCGCGGACCAGCAGTGCGATGAAGGCCCCGGCGGCGAGGGAGTCCATGCGCATCGGGGTGAGCATGTAGGCCCCGGCGGGAAGTTGCGGCCCGCCGTCCCAGATCGCAACGCGCAGACACGGCGCGATCACACAGGCGCAGGCGGCCACCGCCATCAGCTTGCCACGGCTCAGGAAGAACACGATCGCCGGCCAGACAAAGTAGAAGTGCTCCTCCACCGCCAGCGACCAAAAGTGATCCATGATCCCGAAGGCTCCCAAGCCTTTGGCGGAAATCACGAAGTTCGTCGCGTAAATCGAAATCCAGCCCGGATTGGCGGTCCCCTGCAGCTTCAGGTAAGCCAGCAGCGGCGTCAGCGCGATCACGATCGCAAGCGCGGCGTAGTAAAGCGGGAAAATGCGCAGCGCCCGGCGTGCGTAGAAGTTGCGGAAGAACCGGGGCGTGTTTTTCGCATCATAAAGAATCCCAGTGATCAGGAAACCGGATAGGACGAAGAACAAATCGACCCCTGACCATCCAAGTTCGCTCCAGCGCGCGATTCTCTGATTGATGCTAAACTCCGCGTGCACCGATGCCAGAAAATGATAAATCACCACCAGCAGGATGGCGGTTCCGCGCAATCCATCGAGGGAGGGCAGGTGCAGGTGCGGGCGCGGCACTGCGGCCGCTTCCTCGCTGACATCACTCACCGCTGTGACGATACTTGAGTTCATAGAGAGCTTTCTGGGAGGAAACATAGGCAATTCCGGTGCCTGGGGCGATCACAATCGAGCGGAGCCACGGGCCGAGATACCACACGCGTTTCACCTTGCGGTCGGTGAGGCCCATCAGTGCGACCCGGCCCGTGAGCAAGCTGCTGACAAACATTTCGTCGTTCGCTTCATCGACCGTGATCACCCGCACGCCGAGGATTCCCTTGAAAGGCACTTTCGGTGCCAGCGTTAGGGCGTCAAAACGCTGGATGTGCCCCTCGGCGGGTGATGCCATCAATACCTCCTGATGCACCGGATCGAATGCCATCCGGTCCGTGCGGGCGTCAGCGGGAGCTTGGGCGATCATGGTCCGCTTCTTGAGATCATAGGCGACAACACCAGAGACACGCCGGAAGAAATTCGCGTAGAGAATGGGTTTCTCCGGATTGACCAGCAGGTTTCCCGCCTCGATGTCGAGTTCCGCCAACACAGCTCCACTTGCACGGTCGAACACCACGAATGGCTTGCCTTCCGTTTCATCGGCCTCCGAGGCGAGAGTCAGTGTTCCGGAATGCGGGCAGTGCTTGATCCATGGATCACCTGGGGAAATGTCCGGGGCGTCGATTTCGCGTTTGAGGGCAAGCGTGCGCGACTCAAGAACGAGGATTTTCCGGACGGCGGCGTTGTAGATGAACAGCTCGCCGCTTGCCGGATCAAAATCGAAGGCCTGGGCGTTGCCGGTCTCGACATCCGCCTCGATTGGCCGAGCCGCAAGATTGGCCACGTCAAAACCGAGGACCCTCGGGACTCCGTGACCGGTGGCCAGCAGGCGGTTTTCCCGGGAATCGAGGACAATATCATTGAAATCTCCAACGGCAAATACGCGCACGTCCGGACTCGTGCGCATCGCACGCTCGAAGCGGGCGAGCTTGTCTCCCGGAACCAAGATGGCCAGCACCAAGCTGGCGATGAGCGCCCCTGGCAGGATCCGCGGCACATCCGCCTGCACTGCGCCAGCCTCACGCCGCAGCAATGAACCCACCCAATCCAGAAAGCGACTGGCGAGAAAAACCTCGGCAAGCGCCGGTGGAATCGAAATGATGCGCGCAAGGAACCTGCTGCTGATGCCGATGCGCTTCAATAAGGGAAGCGAAACCCAGTTTGTCGCCAGAAGAATCACGACCAAGGCCATCGTCGGCACGTCGCCGCCAGCCTTCCATGTGAAGACAGCCGTGCCGAGCGCCGCGCAGGACAACGCCAGTGGATACCAGTGGCGCGGGAAAAGGCGGGCACTGACAATGGCTGCGACGAAATAGGCGATTCCCGCCGTCACCACGAGGATCAGTCGTGTCAGCGGCGTGCCGGCGACATCGATGGCAAATTCCGTGATGCCGACGATGTCGAAAGCTCCCTCGATCACATTGAGCAGCGGATGGCGCAGCAAGTAGGCAAGTCCGAGTAACAGCAATCCGCGGCCAAACGCCCAGAGCAAGCAGAGGAACGCGGGCACGGCTGGCATTTTATCGGATCGCATGGAGGAGGGAGGAATGAAGAAAAAATCGCGCGGGAGAGAATGATTTCAAACACCGGGCTTGAGCCTCGAAGGATACAACAAGCCGGCCGGCCGGGTATTACGTGATCGCGTGGAGTCTGTGAAATCGACCCGCCCAATCATGGGATGGAGGGTGGGTTGATGTGCTCGGTCATTAGGCTCGAGTTAGAGACTGTTTGGCGGAACAGGCAGTAATCCTTTTATTGTCCGTTTCGGTGAGGGCCATGCCGACGACCTGATCCATATTATAGTATCGATAGGTTGCGAGACGACCGATGAAGGAAACACCTGCTTCGGCGTCCGCCAGTTCCTTGTATTTCCTGTAGAGTGCCGCGGCATCCGGGGCGGGTATCGGATAATAGGGTTCTTTGCCGGGGCCGTAGTCGTCCGGATATTCGCGGACGATGGTGGAGTTGGCGCAAAGCTGGCCGGTGGCATGCTTAACCTCGACGATCCGGGTGAAATCCTCCTCGTTGGGGTAGTTCACCTGCATCGCGGGTTGCCAGAAACCTGGTTTGCCGGCAATCGGTTCACGTCCCAAGAGCAGCTCCGGCGTGAAGGATTCGCTCTCGAAACGCAGCGAACGGTAAGGAAGATGGCCGTGGCAATGGTTGAAATATTCGTCCACAGGGCCGGTGTAAACCATGCGGTCGTATTCGACATGTGGAAGTATCTCTCGATAGCCGGTATTGAGGAGGATGCGAAGCTTGTCGCCGCAGGCCTCGACCATGCGTTCGAACATGCGGGTGTAGCCGGCTTTGGGCAGTGCCTGGAATTCCTCGCGCAGGTAGCGGTCGTCGCGATTGGTGCGGATCGGAATGCGACCGCAGACGGAAGCGTCAAGATCTTTGGGGTGGCGCTTCCATTGCTTGAGAGTATAGCCCTTGAAAAACTTTTCGTAGAGTTCCCAGCCTACTTGCGAAACAATGACCTCCTCGGAGTTCGCCGGATTCTCAATGGAAACGCGCTTTTCCGCGAGCCAGTCCTCCATCTCCTCACTGGACGAGGGACGTCCGAGGATCTGTTCGAAGGTGTTGAGATTGATCGGAAATTTCCAGTAGGTCCCGCCTGTGTGGGACAGGATGGTGTAATCCACCGGATGCCATTCTGTGAACTGCGAGAGGTATTCCCGGATGCGTGGCGAATTGGTCCGGAAATAGTGCGGGCCGTAGGTGTGGATCAACACACCGTGATCGTCGTAGCGATCATAGGCGTTACCGCCGATGTGACCGCGCTTCTCCACCAGAAGACAACGCTTGCCGGACTGGGTGCAAAGGCGTTCCGCCACGGTAAGACCGGCGAAACCGGCGCCGACGATGAGAAAATCGAATTTCCAGGACATAAGGATGTGGTGTTGGGCGCATTTGCTACGGAAAAACCCAGTGTATGGGGGCGGCGGACAGGATTGACGAGTGATGATGAGTGTCTTCGGAGGGTATCACACCCGGGTTTTCCTGTAGCCAAATTTGGAATGCTTTCACCAAGCAAGCTGGTTGCAGGAAAATCCGCCATCCACCCTCGGACGCAGCGGTTGGAGAATCCGCTGACTTTGGCAACGCTGACGGGAGCACCCAGTGGGATAGGTTCGCGGCAGTAAGGCAGCGGGCAGCCATGGCACGCAAGAGAAATGACCGTGACTCAACGCAAAAAACATAGTTCAATTGGAAATCCTGTGCTTGAAAATGGAGGATGGCATCCGGCTGGCATGCTCCGCCCCGGAGGCAATTTGTGGATTCATGGTAGCGCCTGATTTCTCAAAGTGCCACGAAGCTGGCTGATCAACTGGGAGGCGCGATTGCCAAACTGGTTGAGACGGACGCTAGGCTCGCCTCCGTAACGTTCTCGGAAACGGATCGGAATGCGCCCGTGCATGACCTTGGCGTCCTTTCGCAGAAGAATGGCAAGAGCCACATTGGCCAGGAAGAAGTCCGAAGCGATCTTCGGCAAGTGGGGTGGAATCACGGAGGTTTTCATCAAGCGGTAGGGAACATTCGGATCGACACACCATGATCCAGTGGCAAAGAGAATGGTAAAACGCAAGACCCATGACGCGAGAGTTCTCCTCCACCCGTCGTCGCGCCGAACCCGGTCACCGTAAACCACATCAAATTGGTAGCGACACCTCCAGAACCGGTGGAAGAACCTGGTGTCGCATTGTCCGTCGGAATCAAGCTGCAGGACAAAGGGGATTCGCCTCTCCGATGCGATCTGATAACCTTGGAGACAGGACTGGCCATGACCGCGATTCTCACGCGACAAAACCTCGAGGCGCGGGCCGAGAATTTCCTCGAGTCTCAACAGAATGGAACGTGTCTGGTCCTTCGATCCATCGTCAATTAAGAGAAAACAGAAGTTTTCCGTCCATGACGCGATCTCATCGAACCATTCCAGAACAACTCGCCGGATGCAGGCTTCTTCATTGTAGACTGGCATGACAATCAACAATTCGGGCGTGGCCATGGACGTGCTTCCGGCGGCGAGGGGCATGGAGATCATTGGCTAAGTAGTCAGCGTTTTGACAATTTTACAGAGGGGAATACTTCCGCAGGTGAGTCGTCAAGAAAAGTCGGCAATCCAGCAGGAGGTGTGCCCGGGGCTTGCTGCTCGGGCGGATTCGATTGAAAAGAGACATAGGACGCACCGCAGAAGAATGCCATGAACCGAGCGAAGTGCCATCACGCGATCACGTGGGCAGGATCCCGGGCCGTGGCAAGCCGCACCAGCAGGTCATCGCTATCGACCTGATCGCCCTTGCTCACGAGGATCGCGCCGACCACCCCGTCGGCACCGGCGCTGACGGTGGTGAGCATTTTCATGGCTTCGAGCACGACGAGCTTGTCGCC
>JBGSUP010000520.1:0-5828 GCA_041753485.1 Akkermansiaceae bacterium | reverse complement strand
CCGCGATGGAGATGAAGGGCGTTCTCCGAGAGAAAGGTGACTTCAGCCGGTCCCTCGATCACCGCGGTGACTGCGGGCCCCAGCGCGATCCCGGCCCGCCCCTGGAGCAGACTCAAGGAACCGCCGCTCGCGACCGCCGTCGCGCCGCCGGGATGGTGCGATGCGCCCTCAATCCGCCAAACCGCATCCACCGAGAAGGTCAACACCGCGACATCTTTCCGGGTCGTTGCCAAAAGCAGCGGCCGCAGCAACCACAGCGCGGCAACCAGCGCAAGCGATGCCGCCACTGCCGCCAGGATGGGAAAACCGAAATGGCGGCGGCTCGGAAACCCTGCCGTCTCGCCGAGCGAATGAGTTCCCTCGAATTCCTCGCTCAGCGAGTGATGCAGCACGGCGTATTCCGTATAAAGATTGACCAGCTTGGGCTCTTCGCGCAGCCGCTGTTGAAAGCCGTCGAAAGCCTCACGGTCAATGTCTCCATCCAGCACTTGCTGGACGATGTGGTGGTCGGCGCGTTTCATCCGGAATTGCGTGAAGCGGCCTGGAGTTCGCGTTCGATGCAGCGTTTCAGGGCTGCGCGAAGATTGAAAAGCACGGCTTTGAGCGTGCCTGAGCTGCGGCGGGTTCTCAACGCGTATTCCTGCAACGAACCGGAGGTGGCGTAGCGGTGATGCAGCAGCTCGCGGTCCTGTGGCCGCAGGCGCAACAGGCACTTGCGCAGCGCAAGATGCCGGTCCTCGAGCTCCTCGGGTTCCACCTCGAATCCCGGCGACATCCGCTGGATCAAGTCATCGTCAAAAATCAGCCAGCCCTGGGATATCAGGCGCCGCCGGTGATTGAGGATGTGATAGCGGATTGTCTGGAAGGCCCAGGCCTTGAAATTCGTGCCAAGCTCATACGAATCCCGCTTCTGCCACAAGGTGATGTTCACCTCCTGAAGCAGATCGCGCGCGCCGGATCCTCCCGGTGCCAGTGATCGGATGTAGGCCAACATCGAGGTTTGGTGATTCGTCAATTCCTTCACAAACTCCTCGGAGCCGGCATCGCTGGATGGGTTTTCGCTCATGCCGGGCAAGCATCTTCAAATGTCCCGCATGCCGCAAGCGGTTTAGACAATCCGGCGAACAATCCCCCCTCTCTCGCACTCCGCCTTGCACCAGGCCCGGCCCTCTGCTTTTCTCCGCCTGCCACACTTTCCGCGATTCCCGGCATCGACGCTCCTCGCAGAGCGCCGCTACAGGCCGCCCACCGCTTCCCGCACATGTTCTACCTCACCACCGCCATCGACTACACCAATGGCTCGCCCCACATCGGCCATGCTTACGAAAAAGTGCTTGCCGACGTGATCATCCGCTACCGCCGATTGCGTGGCGACGAGGCGTTCTTCCTCACCGGCGTCGACCAGCACGGCCAGAAAGTCCAGCAAACCGCCGAGAAGGAAGGCGTGCATCCGGAGGCTTTCGTGAAACGCACGACCATGAAGTTTCTCAATCTCTGGGACAAACTCGGCGTGAAATACGATGGCTGGGCGGAAACCACCGACGAGCGCCACAAAGCCTGCGTCCAGGTCATCCTCACCACCCTCAAGGACGAGGGCCAGCTCTACAAACACGCCCACTCCGGCCACTACTCGGTGCGCCAGGAACAATTCCTCCAGGACCGCGACCGCGACGAATCCGGCAATTTCGGCCCGGAATGGGGCGAGGTCGTCCAGATCGAGGAGGAAAACTGGTATTTCAAACTCAGCGAACACACCGATTGGCTGAAAGCCTACCTCGAAGCCACGCCCGACGCCGTGCTGCCCGCCTTCCGGAAATCCGAGTTGCTCAACGCACTCGATCGCAATTCCGGCACCGACCTCTGCATCTCCCGCCCGAAGGAACGCCTGCGCTGGGGCATCGAAATTCCCTTCGATACCGACTTCGTCACCTATGTCTGGTTCGATGCGCTCATCAATTATGTCTCCTTCGCCGGATACCGTGCCGCACCCGATGCGGAGCTGCCGGATTTCGACAAACTCTGGACCGCCGACGAACGCCCGGTGCACATCATCGGCAAGGACATCCTCGTTCCCGCACACGGCATCTACTGGCTCTGCATGCTCCATGCCATGGGTTTCCCTGACACGCTGATCCCACGCCTGTTAGTCCACGGCTGGTGGAACATGCGCGGCGAGAAAATGAGCAAGTCGCTCGGCAACATCGTCGATCCCGCCGAACTCGCGGAAAAATTCGGCGTCGAGGCGCTGCGTTATTATCTCGTGCGCGACATTGTCACCGGCAAGGACGCGGACTTCGATGTCGAGCGCCTCATCATGCTCTACAACACCGAGCTCGCCAACGAACTCGGCAACCTCTGCAACCGCGCGCTCAACATGAGCCAGCGCTTCACCGAAGGCATCATCACCCGCGGCGGCATCTTCACCGATCCCGATCTCGCCCTACAAACCTCGCTCGCCGAATCCACCGACGCCTACCGCGCCGCGATGGACGAGTTCGATGTTTCCAAAGGCCTCGAAGCGCTCGGCCGCCACGTCGTCCACTGCAACCAATATGCCGAGCGCATGAAACCCTGGGAGCTCAACAAGGACCCGGAAATGAAAGCCCGCCTCGCCACCGTGCTCCAGCACCTGGCCGAAAGCGTCGCCCACTGTGCCGTGCTGCTCTCACCCATCCTGCCGGATGCCACCGCCAAGCTCGCAGCCCAGCTCAATCTGCCCTCCCTAACCGAAATCGGTCTTTCAGACCTCCACTGGGGCCTGATTCCCGATGGCCACACCATCGGCAAGCCCATGCCGGTGTTTCCGAAAATTGTGGTGGAAGCGAAGGAGTGACTTATCTTCCCGCATGACCAAGGAAAGCACCGAAATCGAGGTCGAAGTCGTCGAAATCGACGGCGTCGCCCCGGTCGTCACGCGGGAGACCGCCCGCCCCGATGCACCACAGCGCGGCGACTGGCAGGACTGGCAGCAATGGCGCGGGAAAGTCAGCCGCCTCGACAGCCGATGGTGGCCGCTGTGGGTGATCCTGGGAATCATCGCGCTGGGCCTGTTCCTCACCGTCGGTCTGGTGTTCGGTGTGATGCTCCTGATCGTCCGGTTGTGTCTCAAGCTCGTCCGCGCGGTTCTGGGCTGAGTGGCTAGCCCTCATTGCAAGTTCGCCAGCGCCTGAAGCGCGAGTTTCCTCGCCTTCGGCTGCTTGAACCGGGCATCTGCCGCAGTGGTGAAGTCGGCCTTGGCCTCGTCCTTGCGGCCGAGCGTCAGATGGGCGCGGCCACGGTTGAAAACAGGGTAGGAATCCTCCGGAGCGAGTTCGATTGCCATGTTGTATGCCGGCACCGCTTCCGCGGCCCGGCCTAACAAAATCAGGCAATCGCCACGGCGGTTCTGCGCTTTCGCGGTGAGCGCAGCTTGCCGGACATGATCCGGCGGCAGGCAATCGCGGATCGCATCGATTACAAGATCGCAGGTAATCATCGCGGCTTCGACGCGCGGTGACGCCATGGTGGCTTCCTTGAGATCCTCCTTGACCAGTTCCAACAGCCCATCCAGCGGTGCCGCCGCATAATCGCCGGGCCCGTTGGCGGCTGCGGCCAGGCGCAGCGCTTCAATGCACTCCGCGACACGACCGGCCGCAGCGAGTTGGTTGATGGCCGCCGGCGTGGGTGGTTTCACCGGTTCCGCCTTGAGCGCGGTGGATTGCGCGGGAGGCGCCGGTATTGCCGGAGCCACGAGACCTGCCAGATAGACATCCTCCCCGACGAGGCGGGAATACTCGGCGGGAATTTGAGCTCCATCGGAGCGCTGCAACACACCGGCACGGGTGCGTTTGAAAACCTGCTCGATGGTGAGGCCCGGCGTTTGCAGGTGCTTGAGCAATTCCCCGGTGTAAAGCCCGTTGGTGCCGTCACCGTCCTGTGCGGTGCGTCCGGCGTCGGTGGCGAAGGCGATCAAGGATCCCGCCGGTGGTTTCATTTCCGCAAGGCCTCCGGAGTTGGCGGCATCCCGGTTGCGCGGATTGCGGGCCAAAGGCGTGTTGCGGCAGGCATCGAGGATGACGAGATTGCAAAGTCCACCGGCGGCGCTCATTTCGGCGACCACCTGTTCGGCGTTGAAAAGCTTCGTTTCCGCCAGCATGCGCAACGTCATGGCATCGGCGGCATCCGGCTGATAGCCGGACTTGAGGGGAATCAGATAGTTCGAACCCGCAACAGCCACGCCATGGCCGGCATAATAGAACAGGGCGACTTCCGAGCCTTTGATTTTCGAACGGAATCCGGCGACCGCCTCCAGCAGTTCATCCCGCGAGACATTGTGTTCTTCGGTGACGGAGAAACCGAGACCGCGCAGGGCTTTGGAAACTGCCTTGGCATCATTGACGGCATTGCGCAGTGGACCCACGGAGGATTCATACTTCGCATTGCCGACCACCAGGGCCACCTTGGGTTTGGTTTTGGTTTGCGCAGCCACTGATGCCACCGCCAAGCCAAGGATGACAGGAATCGCAAATCGAAGACGGCTTGTCACGAGGAGGTTTTGCGATGCAGCCATCCGTAGGTCAATCCGAATGGCGCAAACACACGGACGCATGGGTTTGACCAAGGTTCGCTTACCCCTCATCCTATGGCGGTGAGATTCATCGCCCTATCCATCGCCGCATTGCTCGCAACTGGCTGCACCATCACATCGCCCCAACCGGATGAGACGCCACTGGTCGCCGGAGATCCTTGCGCCCCCTCGCAACTCACGCCCGCGGAATCAATGGCGATCGCGCATGACCTCGCCACTCATCCATGGCGGCCATTTGCGGGAAACATCCGGCACGGCAGGGACAAGGCAGGCATTCTGGTGCATACGCCGGACGTGGATCACGAGCCTCGGGACGCCCGCAAGGGTTGGTGGATTCCCGGCGAGGTCAACGCCGGCATACCCTACAAATGGGGTGGCTTTGACAGCCCCACATCGTTCGATGCCGCCGTTGCGAAGGGTTTTGCCGCAGGCGATGTGTCATACCCTGCGAAACGCCGTGCCGACAACTCCGCCGTAAGCCCCCACGCCGCCGGACTCGATTGCTCGGGATTCGTTTCCCGTTGCTTGAAACTGCCTGCGGTGCATGACACCAGCCAACTTCCCAAGGTCTGCGACCCACTGCCAAACGCTGGCGATCTGCGCCCCGGTGATCTGCTGAACATCCCGCGGCGTCATGTGCTTCTATGCGCCGGATGGTCCAATCCCGAGCGATCCTGGATTTACTACTATGAGACCGGCGGCGGCCCGGACTACTGGAGACCCGGTCTCAAACAAGCGCCCTTGGATAAGCTGCTGGCTCTCGGCTACACCCCGTTGCGCTATCGCGGCATGGCCCATCCGCCGCTCAAGCCCGGCGAGAGCGCGAAGGAAGTTCTGACGCGTTCCGTGAAAGCCACGGCCGACATGGTGCCCAATCCAACCGTGGGCGAACCTTGAGTTTGAAGACCGCCGGCAGGCAAGCCCCGGATTTGACAGCGGGGCAGCTGCACCCGCACGACAGCCAGCACCCCGGAATCTGGATCACCGGCTTGCTTGCCGACTGCCCGCTGAATATAATTTACCAGGTAATTTAACAGAAAATCCGCTTGACCTGTTTTGTGGCCTGGGTAGGCTGCTGCGCATGAGACGTGCGCGTTGGACGATTGTTCCCGTTGCGGATGACGGGGGTGTGGCGAAGCCAGTGATCTATCACTGCGTGTCGCGGGTGGTGGACCGGCGCTTCGCGTTCGGGCAGGATGAAAAGGAGAAACTCCGGACTTTCATGCGCATGTATGAGAATTTTTCGGGCAACCGGGTGCTT
>JBGSUP010000519.1:0-1818 GCA_041753485.1 Akkermansiaceae bacterium | reverse complement strand
GCCGCACGCTCGGCGGCCGGGATGCCCGGAGCATCCGCCAGATCATCCAGGGTCCGGCAGAAGGCGTAGAACACCACCGCATCCGCCCGCCGCTCGCGCGGCAGGATCCGCAGGGCGAATGCCAGATTCGATTTCGCGCGGCGGGTGATTTCCGAGGCGTCCGACACGGCGTGCGATCAGCGGATGAATCCCCAGTGCCCCGTGGTTACCGGCCACAAGGAGAAGAGTGCGGGGCCGACGAGGTTGAACTCCTTGACCGGGCCCCAATAGCGCGAGTCGAGCGAGTTGCCGGTGTTGTCGCCAAGCGCGGCGTATTCACGCATGCCGGGGCGCGCCTTGGCCGTCAGGGCCATGGCATCCCCCGGCTTGGCAAGGTATTGGGAGATGCTTTTTGACCGGCCGTTCAACTCGCGCGGATCGGCAAGCACGTAGCCGGTGGGATTGATGTTGAACCTGCCTTCGCCGCGGATCACCCGCTGGATGCCGGGCTCGCGGGCGATTTTCCCATCGATGAGCAGATTGGGCGTCTGGATGCTGAGCGTGTCACCGGGCACGCCACAGAGGCGCTTGATGTAGTGCGAACCGGCTGCCTGGTCGCCGCTGCGCTCGTGGATGCCCCGGATGCCGAGGGTATCAAAGACAAAGACCTCACCGCGTTTCGGCCGGCGGAAATGATAGGAAAACTTGTCCACCAGCACCAGGTCGCCGGAGTCGATGGTGCCCTCGCAAATGACCGTGCCCTTGGGCAGCAGTCCGCCATTCTGGCCCGCAATCCGGATCGCGCCGCTGAGGCCGATTTGGGTGCAGGGCGTGGACGGTGCCGGCAGCCGCAGCGGCTTGGAATCCGTGAAGCGCATCTCGGAGCGGCTGAAAAAATGCAGCATCTGGACATCGCAGATATCGACCCGGCCCTGTGGCGTGACGGCCAAGTGGCGGTCGCGGTCATTGACGACGTGGACATAGGACCTGCCACGCAAGACTTTTTCCAACATCCGCTGGGGAAACGACGGCCAATCTTCTCGGGCCAACGGCGTGCCGATGATGCCGTTGAGAGTCGGCTGCATCGAGCCGGTGGGGATGCGGAACGGTTGGAGATAATAGGCGCGCAGACCGAGCGCGATCACGATGGCCACGAACATCACCTCCACGTTTTCCTCCAGCCAGCCGACCGGCTTTTCCTGCGGCAGGCAGTTTTCGCAGACGGCGCGGATCTGTTTCGACGCCTCGTCCACCCGCGCGCGGTCGCCGGACTTGATGGCATCCAACAAGTCGCCGCGGCGGGATTCGATTTCCCCGACCTGCCCGGGCTTCAGCAAGTCACGCTTGTAATGGACGAATTTGCGGGCCCCTTTAACGAGGTGCAGCGCTTCCTGTTTCCACTTCGGGGTGAACATGCGGCGGAGTCTTGCGGCACTTCCCGGCGACTGCAAGCGCGGAGACGGCCCGCTTTCCTCATCCTGGGTGATGCGGATTGCAAAAGGATCGCAGGGCGCGTCTTGCCGCTCTGTCCTGTGGGTTGAGTGGGGAGACGCCTTCGGGGCTACCCCGACACATGCAGGCCATATCTAAATTAAATTTCCAGGTAATTTATTAGAAATTTCGCTTGACCTCTTTTGTGGCCTGGGTAGGTTGCTCCGCATGAGACGTGCGCGTTGGACGATTGTTCCCGTTGCGGAAGACGGGGGTGTGGCGAAGCCAGTGATCTATCACTGCGTGTCGCGGGTGGTGGACCGGCGCTTCGCGTTCGGGCAGGATGAAAAGGAGAAACTCCGGACTTTCATGCGCATGTATGAGAATTTTTCGGGCAACCGGGTGCTT
>JBGSUP010000518.1:0-1741 GCA_041753485.1 Akkermansiaceae bacterium | reverse complement strand
GGTCCACCTTGCCCGTCGCGCTGCGAACCCATGCGGCCAGCGGCACGCGAAACCACCATACGCCGCCGCCAGCCAGCGCGGTCATGAAGAGCAAGCGCAAACACCATCTTCGCATGGGTGGAGTTTAAGCACTTCCCAGTGATGCCACAAGCCCGGCCACGCCTTGCATTGCGCACCGCCGCGCGGAACACTGCCGCCATGCTCAAGCAAGAACGCGCCCGCCACCTCCTGCGCCGCCTCGGCGAACTTTATCCGGAAACCCCGGTCCCGCTCGACCACAAGGACGCCTACACGCTGCTCGTCGCCGTGCTTCTATCCGCCCAATGCACCGATGTGCGCGTCAACCAGGTGACTCCCGCGCTGTTCGCCCTGGCCGACAATCCGCGCGCCATGATGAAGGTCCCGGTCGCGGAGATCCGTGCCATCATCCGCCCCTGCGGCCTCTCGCCGCGCAAGTCCGCCGCGATTTCCGGGCTCTCGAAAATCCTGGTCGAACAACACGGCGGCCGCGTGCCCGCGGATTTTGCGGCGCTCGAAGCACTGCCCGGCGTGGGCCACAAAACCGCCTCGGTGGTGATGGCCCAGGCCTTCGGCGTGCCGGCATTTCCGGTGGACACCCACATTCACCGGCTCGCCACCCGCTGGAAGCTCAGCTCCGGAAAAAATGTCGAACAAACCGAGCGCGACCTGAAAAAACTCTTCCCCCGCGAGGCATGGAACCGCCTGCACCTCCAGATCATCTTCTATGGCCGCGAACATTGCGGCGCCCGCAGCTGCGATGGCAAATCCTGCCTGCTCTGCCGCGAGCTCTTCGGCTGAAAGCAAATCTCCGCCAATGGGTGGGAATGATGCCCCGTGCACCGCACTTCCTCCATGGCACCGGATCAAGTGAGGCCGAAACGGTGGATCAGCCAGCCGATGAGCAGCACCTGCGGCGTGGAGATCAAGGGCAGCGCCAGCGTGGCTGTCCACGATCGGGTGGTCTCGCGCAGGCTCATGATCTCGGTGTAATCGGTGGCCGCGCCGGCCATCAGGAAAACGAAGGCATTGCCCGGCGCATGGGCGCGGGTCAGCAGGTCCGCGGCGATCGGCGAGGAACCTTCGGAGCACACCTCGATAATCGTGGTCGCCAAGAGTGTTAGAAACAGGCCGACGACGGTGGGTCCGAAGTATTGTTGGAACGAGGCGTCCGGCACGAAGGCGCGGATCAATGCGGTTAGAACAAAGCCGAAGAAAATCCAGCGCAGGACCATTTTGGATCCCGCCAGTCCCTCGCGGGCGAGCCGGAGGTAGTTGTCGGCCCCGGGTTTCAACGAGCGCATGACTGCGGAAATCGCGGGACCGACACGGTAGCCGGTGGCCAGCGCCACGGCGTTCGGATTGGCGGGGATTTTTCCGGCAGCCACCAGGCGGTCGGCGATCCAGCCGGTGATGAGCGCCACGACCATCGAAAGCACGATGAACAGCAGCATCCAGCCCCAGCCGATGAGTGCGGCGAGGATCAAGGTGAGCGAGAGCGAGTTCCACGGGCTGGCGATGAGAAACGCGAGCGTCTGGCCGAGCGAGGCGCCGCGCCGGTAGAGGCTCATGCCGACCATCAGGATGCCGTGATTGCACAAGTCTAACAAAACACCCGCGCCGACCGCCCGGAACAATCCGGAAACGCTGCCGCCACGGCCGAGCACCGCCGCCACCAACTCGCGCGGCAAGCGGCCGATGACCGCCACGGCCGCGATGCCGA